>JANNQZ010000384.1:0-1847 GCA_031401015.1 Chloroflexota bacterium
GGGATCACCGCCGTGATCCGACCGGCGCTCGCCCGTTTGAAGGCATCGATCAGGATCAGCAGTTCCATGATCGACTGGTTCACGGGATGGCTTGTGGGCTGGACCAGGAAGACATCCTTCTCGCGGACGTTTTCCAGGATCTTGACAAAGATATTCTCGTTGGCGAACTGGAAGACCTCGGCGCGACCCGGGGCCACGCCCAGGTAGCGGCAGATCTTGCGGGCCAGGTCCGGGTTCGAGTTGCCGTGGTAGATCTCGAACTGGTCCGAGTACAAGCGCGTCGCCTCCCGTCCGCCGACCGCCGACCCCGTCATCGCGGCCTTATCCGCCAGGTTCGGGCTCGATCGGCTTCGAATCCACCCCGGCAGGGGCGCCATCGTCGCCCATGGCGTCCTTGTCCGCAAGTCCGGCACGGAAGGCGGCGATGGCCACGACCCGGTCGCCCTCCGCGAGGCGCATGACGATCACGCCGCGGGCCGCCGGCGAATAGCGGTTGATGGTGTTGGTTTCCGTTCGGATGACCTGGCCGTGGGCGCTGATCAGGAGCAACTCCTCGTCGGCGTCGGTGACCTGCTGGACCGCGGCGACATCGCCGGTCTTGCGCCCTTCCAACGCGATCAGGCCAACGCCCTGCCCGCCGCGGTGCTTGCGCCGGAACTCGGCCATGGCCACGCGCTTGCCGTAGCCGGTCTCGGACAGGACCAGCAGGTCGCTGTCCGGCTGGACCACGCTCATCCCTACCACCGAGTCGCCCTTGCGGGCCAGCCGAATCCCGATGACCCCGGCGGCGTCGCGGCCCATCGGGCGCACCTCGCGCTCCGAGAACCGGGCCAACTTGCCCTGCGCCGTGGCGATGATCACGTCGTCCGACCCGGTCGAGACGTCGACCCAGGCCAGCTCGTCGTCGTCATTGATGGTGATCGCCCGGATGCCGGACGAGCGCACCTTCTCGAATTGCTCCAGCGGCGACTTCTTGATGATCCCGCTCCGGGTGGCCAGGACCAGGTACGACCCCGCCGCGAAGTCGGGCAGGGTGATCGTGGCCATCGGGACCTCACCCGATTCCACCTGGACGCCCGGCAGGTTGATGATCGCCATCCCCTTGGCCTGGCGACTGGCATCGGGGATCGCATGGACCTTGGCACTGAACACCCGGCCCCGGTTGGTAAAGAAGAGCGCCCAGTCGTGGGTGTTTGCGACGAGCAGATGCTCGACGGCGTCCTCCTCGCGGGTGACGTGGCCGATGATCCCCTTGCCGCCCCGATGCTGGCGCCGATAGGTGGCCACCGGCTGTCGCTTGATGTACCCGCGTCCGGAGATCGTGACCACGACGTCCTCGTCTGCGATCAGATCCTCGTCCGTCATCTCGCGACTGGCATCGTCGGCGACCCGGGTCCGCCGCTCGCCGGCATACTTCTTCTTGAGCTCAGTCAGCTCCTCCTTGATGATCGAGTTCACCCGAGCCGGGTTGGCCAGGATGTCTTCGAGTTCGGCGATATGCTGGATGACCGCGAGGTACTCGTCCTCGATCTTCTGGCGCTCGAGGGCGGCCAGACGGGCCAGACGCATGTCGAGGATCGCCTGGGCCTGCAGTTCGGACAGGTCGAACCGGCTCATCAGGTTGGTTCGCGCCAGCTCCACATCAGCCGACTCGCGAATCGTGCGGATGACCGCGTCCAGGTTGTCCAGGGCGACCTTGAGCCCCTCGAGAATGTGAGCCCGCGCCCGGGCCTTGCCGAGGTCGAACTCCGTCCGCCGCCGGACGATGTCGCGGCGGTGGTCGATGTAGTGCTGCAGGACGGCGCGCAGGGGCAGGGTCTGGGGCTGGCCGTCCACCAGGGCCAGCA
>JANNQZ010000385.1:0-9551 GCA_031401015.1 Chloroflexota bacterium
CCCTCCGGGACGTTGCCCCGGTAGTCCCAGTATTCCGACATCATCGACGCCAGCCGCAGCTCCCCGATCGCGTCCCCGGCGTCGGCGAAGAACGCCAGCGCGGCCAGGAGGTTGGCCCAGTCCGTCTCCAGCCGGTCGAGCCACCGGCGCATCGCCGGTCCGTAGATCTCCGCCTCCGCCCGCTCCGCGAGATCCAGGAAGTGCGCGGCGTGGGCTCGCCGGGCGGCGTCCGCTTCGCCCCGGTCGCGCAGGCGCTCCAGCGCGAACTCCCGGATCGTCTCCAGCATCGCGAACCGCACCCCGCCCTCCGGCCGCACCTCCCGCTGCAGGAGGCTCTGCGCGACCACCTGCTCCAACCCGTCCAAGAGCTCGACCAGGTCGCCGCCGACGACCGCCGCCGCCTCCAGGTCGAAGCCCCCGATGAAGACGGCCAAGCGGCGGAAGAGCGCCTGCTGGTCGGGTGAGAGCAGGTCATAGCTCCAGGCGATCGTCGCGCGCAACGTCCGCTGGCGCGCCGAGACGTCGCGCGAACCGCCGGTCAGCAGCCGCAACCGGTCGCTCAGGAGGGCCAGCAACGCCTCAGGCGAGAGCACCCTCAATCGCGCCGCCGCCAGCTCGATCGCCAGGGGCAGGCCGTCCAGCCGCCGGCAGACCTCGGCCACGGCGGCGGCATTCTGCTCGGTCAGAGCGAAGCCCGGGTCGCCGGCATGGGCGCGCTGAGCGAAGAGGGCGACCGCCTCCGTTTGGGCCAGGGCCTCGAGGGGCAGTGCCTTCGCAGGGTCGGGCAGCGCCAGTGGCGGCACCGGCAGCAGCGTCTCGCCTCGGACCCGCAGCGGCGCGCGGCTGGTGGCGAGGATCTGCACGGCCGGGCACGCGGCCAGCAGTGCCCCCGCCTCGGGCGCGGCCTCCAGGACCTGCTCGCAGTTGTCGAGGACGAGCAGTGCCTGCCTGGGCTTGAGGAACGTGGCGAGCGCCACGGCCAACGGCCTGTCGCGGACCTCCCGCACGCCGAGCGCCCGGGCGATCGCCGATAGCACCAGGGCCGGGTCGCGGATAGGGGAAAGGTCGACGAAGACCACCCCGTCGCCGAAAGCGGCGGCAACCTCGTGCGCCACCGCCAGGGCCAGTCGGGTTTTGCCGACGCCGCCGGGGCCGGTCAGCGTCAGCAGCGGGACCGCTTCCTCCACCAGCAGGGTGCGGGACGCGGCGAGCTCCGCGGCGCGTCCTACCAGCGGCGTGCGGGGGGTCGGCAGCGGTCCGGACTGGGTGAGAACGGGCGGCGCGCTGGACTCGCGCACCTCAGCCTCCGACAGCGTCAGATGTGGGTCCGGATGATGACTGGCGCCCTCCACGGCGTCAAGGGCCGCGACGCTCGTCACTCCGACCGCTGCTCAGCCTTGCACCGGCCGGACCAGGACCCAGACGCGCAGCGCGCCGTCAGGCGCGATTCGGTCGCCGGCGTTCTGGAAGCCCAGGCGCTCGTAGAGGCGGCAGTTCGCCTCGTTCGAAGTTTCGACCGCCGCCGGGAGGCCGGCCCGGTCGCAGGCGGCCAAGCCGGCGCGGATGACAAGCGAGGCCAGGCCCTCGCGCCGGCGGTCCGGTCGCGTGCCGACGGTCGCGAGGTACCAGTGGATCGTCGGCCCGGCACTGAGTGCGCGGTCAACGCCATAAGGCAGCCCGGCGAGGAGCGTCCGGAGCTTCTCGTCATCCCGCCCGGCCATCGCGCCGATCGGATCGAGGGTCGCGAGGACGAGCGCCTCCTCGGCCGGGTCGAGGTCGACGTAGAGGACGGGGACGGTCGCCTCGCCGCGGGCAAGGGCCAGCGCGACCCGGGCATGACCATCGACCACGAAGCCCGAGCACCGGTTCACCAGGACCTGCTGGACCCAGCCGACCTGGTCGAGCGCCCCGGCAAGGGCGTCCTACTTCGCCTTCGGGTGGATCCGCCAGCGGTTCGCAACCGTTCGGGGCTTGGGGGCGATCCGTGTAGCGTGACCCTTGATGATCGAGCGGACGGAGACGTCCGTCACCGCGGACACGTCCATCCAGTCCACCAAGTCCATGGCTCGGCACGAGCTGCTGTGTCTTGCTGGCATGACGGTACAGCGCTATGCTGCACTCATGCCTGGAACCAAGCGCAAGGTCACCCTCTACGTGGACGAGGACGTCCTGCGGGCAGCCCGTGTCCGCGCGGCCCGGACCGACAAGCGCGACTCGGAGGTCGTAGAAGCGGCGTTGCGCGCCTACCTCGGCTTCGAGGTGGTCGCGAGCGTGTGGGCTCGCAGCGACCTGGGCGAGGTCGAGGCGATGCGGCTCGCGGTGGAGGAGACGCACGCGGTGCGTGCGCAACGGCGTGCCGCGCGCGGTTCTTGACACCAACGTCCTCGTCTCGGCGCTGATCAGCCCGGGCGGCTGGAGCGCCCGGCTGCTGCTCGAACTGCGCTCCGGTGCGTTCGAACTCATCGTGTCGCCGCTGCTGCTTGCCGAGCTGCGCGAGGTCCTGGGGCGCGACAAGTTCCGTCGCTACGTGTCGGAAGCGGAAGCCGACGCCTACGTCGAGCTCATCCGGACCGAAGCCGTCGTCCGCGCCGATCCGGCGCCATCACGGGTAGCGCTCAGCGCCGATCCCGATGACGAGTACCTCGTCGACCTCGCCCGTGACGCCGGGGCCGACGCGCTCGTCACCGGCGATGCCCACCTGCTCGACCTGCGGGCGATCATCGCGGCCATGACACCCGCCGAGTTCCTCGAGACGCTCGCTGATCGCTGACCGGACGCGGAACCTCGTCGTTCTGATGACTGCTCCTTCGTTGGCAGCTTCAAGTTCTTGACCGCCTTAGGGGCGCGACCCGCTCCCGACGCGACGGCTTGATGGTCCTGGCGATCACTGAAGGGCGATCGAGATGAATAGAGGCGGCGGCGTCGGGCCCTTCCGGCCGGTGCTGCTGTCGCCGACGAGGACGACGAACAGGTTCGGCGCCCCGGGCCACGATCTGGTCGGGTCGCGTCTATGCCACCCTCGAGTTCATCGCGCCACGTCGGCCGACGCGGGCGCCCACGGGCCGAAGACGCGAGGGACGCGGATGGTGGGCGTCGTGCGACGCTCGCGCGGAGGGCCATCGTCGCGGACGCGGCCATCGCCTCGAGGTCGTCAGCACTCAGGCATCACCCTACTGGCGAAAGCCCCCGAAATCGGGCGAAACTCGGCCGAGTGCACACAGTCGCCGGGCGCGGTCGGGGCTCAGGCGCGGCGCCCGAGGGTCTACCCCGCCCCGGTCGGTCGACGCACCCTTCGTCGAGTTGCACGAGCGGCACAGCACCGCGGTGTTGGCGATGTCGAACGGCGCACCGCCAGCGGCGAGCGGCACGACGTGGTCGACCGTCAGGTCACTCGCGGGGTGGGCGGGACGCAGGTAGCCAGGACACCAGTCGCCGTGCTCCCCACGCCATGCGCGGAGCACGCGGGCGCTGAGACGTTGCCAGGCCCGCGTGCTGTACAGGGCGTTGTGCCGGTTGCGGTTGGACGCTCGTGCGTGGTCGGTGCAGCGACTACCAGCGCGGCTCGTCAGCAAGCCGCAGACGGTGCAGAGCTTCATGCGTTGCGCCTGGTTGCCGTGCGGCCCTTGACGCTGGTGACTCTCGATTGCATGCCCGTCGCCATCGCAACGAGCGTGATGTGGCGGGGTGCAGGCGTCTATTCGCCTGCGGTGCTACGCCTACAGGCGCAGCAGTCGCGCTCGGTCCCGGTCTGCTCGCGCAACAGCGTGCGCCATCGTCTCCCACGGCGGCAGCCGCGAGCTCAACGTCGCCCTCCATCGGATCGCGATCACCGAGGTCCGCCTCGGCGGGCTCGCGAAGACGTCGTGCTCTTCTGCGAGAGCGAGTGAAGGCCCTCAGCCGTCGGCCGGTGGAATGTTGGCGTTGAAGCGCAGCCGGTTGGCTGGATCGAGTCGACGCTTGAGCTGCCGCAGCCCGTCCCAGGTCGCTGACGGGAATGCTGCAGCCACCCGCGCAGCCGTCTGATCGAGCTCGGGATAATTGAGATAACCACCGCCTCGAAGCGAGAGAGGCGCCACTGAGTCGGCCATGCGGCGCGCCCAGGCGATCTCCCGCTCGTCGGCCTTCGCGTCATTCCAAATGGCGAGCGCCGTTACGTTGGCAACGGCGGCACGTCCGCCAAATGCCGCGGTGGCCTCTGGAATCCGGTGAGCCACGCCGTGGATGAGCTCCACGAGGCAGAATGATGATTCGCCTGCATCGGCCGCCGCCGCGATCAGCGCATCCGCCAGGGTCTCGTCCAGCTTGCCGACGAGATGGCCCTTCCAGTACTGACGAAGACCGAACGGGATCGGCTCATATTGAGCCTGCTGCTGAAGCCAACTCATCGCCTTGACGTCCGACTCGAATAGAGCTTGGTGGTCGGTAAGAGCGCGAACGGCGGCCGCCCCGGCGTCTGGGTCACCGCGCCAAGCGAAGTTGACCGAGATCCCCGGCGAGCCGTCCTCTGCGCGCCACGCAACGATCGCCTGAACGAGCTCGTCGGGTGCCGTCGCTTCGATCTCCAACACGCGCATGATCACGTCGCGGATACCGGCACCTCGAAAGCGAAGGGCTCCCCCGAACATGCGCGGCACGGGCGTCAGTGCGTATCGCAGATGGGTAACGATCCCGAAGTTGCCGCCGCCTCCGCGCAGGCCCCACAGGAGTTCCGGCTCGTGCTGGTCATCGATGTCGATGACGTCGCCGTCGATCGTGACCATCTTGGCCCCGATGAGAGCGTCGCATGCGAATCCCTGCGAGGCCAGGATCCAGCCAATGCCGCCGGCTCGATCCTGCTGCGCCAGCCTTCGCCGATACCGACCCCCCATGACTCGCCGCCCTGCGGCGAGTTCGTGCGCCAGAGCGTCGCTGGGCCGCAACCGCTGGTCGGAGTGAGCTCCAATCGCACCCCGGGCCAGCCATCGACCGTGATGTCGACCGGTTCAGCGAACTCGAGGCCAGGTCGCGAGGTCAGTGCGGCGACGAGATCATGGACGGACGGTCCGATCGGCTCGATCAGCGGACTACCGTCGCCGTCGCCGCATGGGCGTGCCAGCAGGTCCCCGACGCTGCTGACATCCAAGGCGGCAAGGGCGAGATCGTCTCCACCGCGCTCGAGGCCTGCCCCGCGGACCGCCGACCTGGCCCACCAGTGATCCGGGATGGTCACGATCACGGCGCTCGGCCATCCGGCCGGGTAAGAGCCAGGCCCGCGCCAGACGATACGTCCCGGGAATCACCGGCGTTCGCCCCGGGCCGCTCGTCGGCCCGGTGATGACGAACGGGATCGAGGGAGATGGGGACGCGGTGAGGGGCGAGGCCGAGGGCACCGGGACCACGGTCGCCTCGAACAGCGTTCGTCCCCCGCTCCCGAGCACGCCGAGAGGCACGAGGAGCGCAGCGGCCAACACGAGCGCCACCAGGGCGCGGCGACGGCGAACGTCGCGTCGAACCTCCCGGCGGCGATCGAGAGCGTCGACGGTGAGGTCCAGGGGCAGCGCGCCAAGATGCTCCCTCAGGACCCCGCGCAGACGGAGTTCGAGCGCGGCGTCGTCGTACTCACGCATGTCGCACCTCCCCGAGGGCCGTCGGTTCGTCGGCAAGTGCCGCGCGCAGGTGCGCGAGAGCCAACTTCAACTGCGTCTTGATCGTGTTCGGACTGACCTCGAGCACCTCGGCGACCTGTTCGACCGGCAGGTCGAGGTAGTAGCGCAGACCAACCGCAGCGCGCATCCGTGGCGGGAGGGTGCGGACGGCCTGCCAGAGCGCCAGGGACTCGTCGGTGGCGGGTCCGCGTGTCTCGGCCGCAACGCCTTGGACGACGTCGAGCTCGACGATCCGCGCAGCTCGCTGGCGATGTCGGAGTGCCTTGTTCGTCGCGATCCGGAGGAGCCAGGACCGCAGCGCATCGTCGTCTCGGAGACTGCGGCCGTGGTCGAGGGCCGCCAGCAGGCTGTCGGCGACGATGTCTTCGGCGGCGGCCCGGTCGCGGACGATGAGGTAGGCGACGGCCTGCATGTCCCGGCCGTAGAGGGCGAGCAGGTCGGCCAGCACCTCGGGTCGCCCCTGACGGAGTGCCTGAGCCGTCATCCCTACCTCCACACTCGCGCGCCGCGCCGATCGTGCCGGCGTCACAGAGTAGATACCGGGCGTCTTCGATTCGGGTGAGTCGTACCTTCGATGAGTCGCCTGGTGATCGCACGCCGGCCTGCCGCCAGGACCCGGATCCCCGTTTGGGACGTTCCGACAACCCTCGGCACCGACCGTCCGAGGCTGGTGGAGGCGTCCCCATGGAATCACCGCGTCCCGATCAGCAGCGCGCGGCGACCCTGACGCTCGCCGAGGCGTTCGCGACCGATCCCCTGCTCGAGATCCTCGCCCCCGACCCGGCTCGGCGGGTGAAGCTCGGGGACGACCTTCGCGCTGTCGGACGCCGAAGGCAAGCGCGACGGCTCCGCCTCGAGGCGCACGGCCTCGCGGATCGCGAACGCCAGCGATTTGGGGCGAAGGGAGGCGAACCCGCGGATTCGTGGCGTCGCAGACCGCCGCGCTCCTACGTGCAAAGACTGGCCCGCACTCGGGGCCGATAGGTGTAGACGTATGCTTGGCGCCACCAGAATGGATAGCTGCTTCCGGCTGCCCAGCGCAACATCCGCTGGCGAGATAGGAGGTACGGCCAGAAACGGTCGGCCCGGTGCGGGACCGTAGGATCCGAACGAGACGCCAGCGAGAATGGCGCGTCTGGAGGAGTGCCATGGCAGTCAAGGTCATCGTCGAGCTAAAGGCCAAACCAGGGCGGCGAGACGAGCTGCGATCGCTCATCGAGCAGCTCGCCACACGCGACCGACCGACCGGCTACCACGGGAGCACGTACTACGAGTCGCCCGACGACCCCGACCTGCTCATCGACATCGCCGACTGGGAGTCGCCTGAAGCACGGACCACGCATCTCGCGAAGGCCATGGCCGCCAATGTCTATGGTCCGGTGCTCGAGCTGCTGGCGGGGCCCTTCCGGGCCACGGTCATCCGCCGGCTGCCCTGAGCCCTGCGTCCACGCGGCGGCGGCTTGGCGCGCCCGGAGGGTCCGAGCGCATCAACGCTGGGTGGCCCGATGTCCTCGACACCGGACGCCATGCTCTCAGATGGCTACTCGTCCTGGTTCAGGGTCGGCTCACGCACTAGGTGCCGTTTCGTCTGCGCTCCGGCCTCCGGTTCAGGCAACCGCGGAGCGAGGATCCAGACGAGCTGTGCTGTCGTTGCCGCCCCCACCCTTGACCGCGCGTTCGCCAGGTGGTGCTTCGGGACAGACCCGGTGCTGACGCGCCGTCGCGCCGTCGCGCGATCATCCGGGCTCAGTGTTGATCGCCGCTGCACGTCAAGCTGGTGGGCGAGGAGACGGGTCCGCGCCGCCGGTTCCCCTTACGCGCTGACGGCGTCCCGCTACGGCCGGATGACCGTCCCGTCTGCGCGCCGGATCTCGGGCCAGGCGCCGTTGTACACGTGTTCCGGGAACGGGTACCTGGCGGCAGCCGCCTCGTCGATGTCGATGCCGAGACCCGGGCGGTCATTCGTCCACATCGCGCCGTCACGGATCTCGGGGCAGCCCGGGAAGACCTCCCGCGTCCGCTCCGGGAAGAGGTAGGCCTCCTGGATCCCGAAGTTGCTCGACGCGATGTCCAGGTGGAGGTTCGCGGCATGCCCGACGGGCGAGACGTCCCCAGGCCCATGCCAGGCCGTTCGCACGCCGAGGAGCTCCGAGAAGGCCGCGAGCTTGCGCGCCGGCGTGATCCCGCCGATGTCCGAGATATGGACCCGGATGAAGTCGATCAGGCGATCCTTGATGATCGGCACGTATTCGCTCTGGCTGACGTACAGCTCACCCATGGCCAGCGGCGTGCTCGTCTGGGGCCGGAGCAGGCGGTAGTACTCCTGGTCCTCCGGCGCGAAGACGTCCTCGAGGAAGAACAGCCGGTATGGCTCGAGGTCCTTGGCGAGCTGGATGGCCATGATCGGAGGCACCCGCTCGTGGACATCGTGGAGCAGCTCGACGCCCCCGCCCAGGCGCTCCCTGAGGGTTTCGAACATTTGCGGTACGAGGCGGCAGTACGGCCCGGGCTCCCAGGGGTCCTGGTACCGGTCCAGTCGCCCGAGGGCCGCGTCAGACTTGCCGCCAGGCGCCGGGTCGGCGCTGCCCCGCCCATAGGTGGCGTAGCCGGGTACCTCCATCTGGCAGCGGACGTGCCGGAAGCCCTGCTCTCCGAACTCGCGGACCCGGTCCTCGAGCTCGTCCACGTCCCGGCCGTTGGCGTGGACATAGACGTCCGCTGCGCGACGCGCGCGGCCGCCGAGCAGCTGGTAGACGGGCATGCCGGCGCGCTTGCCCTTGATGTCCCAGAGGGCCTCGTCGACGCCCGACATGGCGTTGTTGAGGACGGGTCCACCACGCCAGTAGGAGCTGACGAACGACGCCTGCCAGATGTCCTCGATGTCGTCGGGGTCCCGGCCGACGAGGAATGGCCTGAGGTAGTGCTCGATCGCGGCAACCACCGCGAGCGGGCGCTGCGTGAACGTCGCGCAGCCCACCCCCCACAGCCCCGCGTCGCTGGTCTCGATCTTCACGACCACGAGCCGGATGCCGTCTGGAGCGGTGCAGATCGCCCTGACGTCGGTGATGGTCACCGGCGGCAGGCTCGCGCAAGGCTCCCAGGGCGTGGTCCTACCCAAGCTCGTGTCCTGCCGACCGTCCTCTGTCATAGCCTGCCTCTCCGATCTCCTGGGGACGGCTGCCGGAGCATCCGCCCGGGGCCGTCAACCCGCTTCAAGCTGCCACGGCGTGGCGGCCGGACCATCATCGGCGCCTTCAGGGCGGCGCAGTGGATCACTGCGTCCGCACCGTCCACGGCATCACGAACGAACGCGGCGTCCATCATGTTGCCGACGACCACCCGCTCGGCCTCGACTTCGACCTCGCCCCGGTGGTAGAGCATGGCCGTCACGCCGACCCCGAGTTCGCGAAGGTGCCCGACGACCGCTCGTCCCAGGAGTCCGGCGGCACCCGTCACCAGCACGTGCCGGGGGAGCGAGTCGCTGGATGTGTGCATTCGGTTGGCGACCTCACTCCCGAAGGCATGGAAGCGCTCTCAGGTGAGCTTACCCGGAGCGTACGCCGGACGTGCAACCCTCCCGCCGCGAATCTCGTGGTGGCGGGCTAGTTGACAGAGGTTGTATTGTTCGCTAGCGAGCGTGAGAGCGCTCCCACGGCCAGCTCCCAAACGAGGCGTGCAGGTGTCACGACCCGGACCGGGGTGAGGCCATCGCCCGGCCAGTCGTGGCCGATGCAGCCGGCGGGTACCGGCAAGGAATGGGGCGACGATGTCGTCCCCTAGAGGAGGCAGCAGACACTCGAGATGCGCAAGCTCATCGTTGTTCTCGCACTCGCCAGTCTCGGCGTGGCGGCCTGCGGCGGGTCAGCCGCCCACACCGCGCCGACAACCGCGCCCCCGGCGGGCGCC
>JANNQZ010000386.1:0-15280 GCA_031401015.1 Chloroflexota bacterium
TTTGCGGCGATGGGTACGATCCGAGTCGTCGACGTGACCGATGTCGCCACATTCGGCCTGATGCCGATGTGCGCGGATCCCGGCTTCGATCATCGGTCGTGCGACTACTGGGAGAACGCCGAGCGCGGGTCGAAGGCGGCTCGCCTCGCATGGCTTGAGGGCTCACGAGGGGCTCATGCTGCCGAGCCCCCCGACGCGCCCCACCGGCGCCCCGCAAATCCGTTTCTCGCCGATCTCGAAGCGAAGCGGCCGGCTGCCAACCCGTTTGCCACCGCTCGACCGGCCAACCCCTTCCTGACCCCGGGCGACGCCGATCACGATGAGGCTCAATCCGACAACCCGTTTGCCCCCAGGCCAGTCGCACGCCCACACGTGGCCGCCGAGGCGCCCCGGAAGCTCCACCTGCTTGGTCGAGGCCTGGGCGTCGCGGGAAGCTACGCGAAGATCCTGCTGGAGGACGACGTCGCCTGTGTCTACGCGCAGTTCGGCCCGCTGACCGCCTACCCGCGCGCGCAGCACACCCGGGACCTCTATCCATCGCTGCCGGATGCGCCGCTCCCGGCGGTCATCACCTGCATCGCCACGACGGCCGGGGCGCGCGGGGCCGGTCTCGCCCGCCACCTCATCGAAGTCGTGTGCGCGGATCTGGAATCGAGGGGGTTCACGGCGGTCGAGTCGTACCCGGAGATCGGCGCGCGGCCCGACACGACGAGCGCCGCCAGCCCGGGGTTCTGGGAATCGGTCGGGTTCGCGCGCGCCATCGATGACGCCAGGTTCCCGGTCATGCGCCGCGAGTTCGCGTGAAGCGGCGAGTCGATCATCTGCCCGCGGCCCGGCTGGCCCTGGCGTTGGCCCTGGCTACATGCGCGTGCGGCCCGGTCAATCCGACCCCGCGACCCAGCGGCGGACCGCCGAGCGCCTCGAGCTCCCCCGTAGCGACCACGCCACCCGAGCCGAGTTCGCCGCCGCCTTCGCCAACAACCGCGACCGCCCCAATCAGCCCGGCCGGCACCGCCACGGCAGCCGCATCCCCCTCCGCCCTGCCCGCGGGTGTGACCGTTGACCCGGGGTTGCTTGAGGTCCTGCCGGCGGAGGTCGATGGGGTCACGCTCGAGCCCGACCCGGCGACGGCAGCCGAGATCGCCGCTGACCCATTGCTCGCGAAGTCTGCCGTCTCGATCGCCGTCGCGGCGGCCATTGCGCCTGCAGCCTCGGGCGCAGACGATATCGGCATCGCCAGCGTCATTCGACTCCGACCCGATGTCTTCGACGACGCGTTCTATCTGGAGTGGCGGGAGGCGTATAACAGCGGGGCGTGCGCGGTCGCCGATGGTGTCGAGCCAGAAGAGCCCGCGGAAATCGGCGGCCGTAGCGCCTACGTCGGGACGTGCGTTGGCGGCGCGCACACGTACCACACGTATCTCGAGGAGCAGGGCTTCATCGTCTCGATCACCGCCACGGGCGAGCGACGCTTCGGCGAGCAGATTCTCGCCGGGCTCGCCGGGTAGCCTTGGCGCCATGTCCGTGACCGGCGCCCGGCCAGTTCGAGCCCCCCGCGGCTCCGAGATGACCTGCCGCGGCTGGGAGCAGGAGGCCGCCCTGCGCATGCTGATGAACAACCTGGACCCTGAAGTGGCCGAGGATCCGGACAACCTGGTGGTCTACGGCGGAACTGGTCGGGCGGTTCGCAGCTGGGCCGCCTTCGACGTGATCGTGCGTGAGCTGCGGCGCCTTGCCGGGGATGAAACGCTGCTGATCCAGTCGGGCAAGCCCGTGGGCGTCGTCCGGACCCACCCGTGGGCGCCGCGGGTGTTGATCGCCAATTCGAACCTGGTCGGCAAGTGGGCCAATTGGGCGGATTTCCGCCGGCTGGAGGCCATGGGGCTCACGATGTACGGCCAGATGACCGCTGGCTCGTGGATCTACATCGGGACGCAGGGGATCCTCCAGGGAACATTCGAGACGTTCGCGGAGGCCGCGCGCCAGCATTTCGGCGGTACGTTGCGCGGGCGGGTGGTTCTCACCGCTGGACTCGGCGGGATGGGCGGCGCGCAGCCACTGGCCGTGACCATGAACGAGGGGGTCTGCCTGGCGATCGAGGTCGATCCGGCGCGAGCACACCGACGGCTCGAGATCGGCTACGTCGACCGACTGACCGCGGACCCACCCGAAGCCCTCGCCTGGGCCCGCACGGCGGCGCTGGACGGCGATGCCCGCTCGATCGCGCTGGTCGGGAACGCAGCGGAGATCGAGCCAGCGTGGGCAGCCGCCGGCGAGCGGTTCGACCTGGTCACCGACCAGACCTCCGCCCACGATGCCCTTGGCGGTTACGTTCCGGCCGAGATCTCCCTGGCCGACGCCCTCGTCCTGCGGGCCACCCAACCCGACGACTACCAGCGCCGAGCGCACCGCTCGATGGCGGACCACGTCCGTGCCATGCTCGCGTTCCAGGCCGCCGGGTCGGTCGTCTTCGACTACGGCAACAACCTGCGCGCCCAGGCCGCCGATGCGGGCGTCGCGGACGCCTTCGCCTACCCGGGCTTTGTCCCGGCCTTCATCCGGCCGCAGTTCTGCGAGGGACGCGGGCCCTTTCGCTGGGTCGCCCTGTCCGGTGACCCGGCCGACATCGCCCACACGGACCGCGCGGTCCTGGAGCTCTTCCCCGACGATGCCGGGCTGCACCGCTGGATCGAGATGGCCCAGGCTCGCGTGCCCTTCCAGGGTCTGCCGGCCAGGATCTGCTGGCTCGGCTATGGCGAGCGAGCCAAGGCGGGCCTGGCGTTCAACGAGCTGGTCCGGATGGGCGAGGTGAGCGCTCCGATCGTCATCGGACGAGATCACCTGGACGCTGGCTCCGTCGCATCGCCAAACCGGGAGACAGAGGCCATGGCCGACGGCTCGGACGCCATCGCCGACTGGCCGCTGCTCAACGCTCTGGTCAACACGGCCGCGGGTGCGACCTGGGTCTCCATCCACCATGGCGGCGGCGTCGGGATCGGCTACTCGCAACACGCCGGGATGGTCGTAGTCGCGGACGGCACGCCGCTCGCCGCCGAGAAGCTGGAGCGGGTGCTGACCACCGACCCGGCGATGGGTGTGCTCCGGCACGTCGACGCCGGCTACGACCGGGCCATCGAGGTGGCCCGGGAGCGAGGGGTCCGCGTCCCGATGCTCGACCAGGCTGATCACCCGTCGGCCTGATCACCCGTCGGCCTGATCACCCGTTGGCCGAACGCACATAGGCCTCGCGGCGGAGCGTTCGGTAGGCCAATCGTCAGGTGTGGGCGGGCACCGCGATTCCGTCCTTTTTGGGGATTCGGCCGTTACGATGACTGGCCGTTCGCCAACCCCACCCGTGCATGAGGTTGCTGGTGCCCACGATCCGCCGAACTCCCGCTCACACCGTTCACCTGGCCTTCCTCGCGGCCGTCGCCCTGCTTGTCGGTGTCTTTCCGCTCGCCAGAGTCACGCCGGTCCGGGCGGACTCCACGCCGCAGCTCCTGCCGCTGGCCCAGGCGTGGACCAACACCGGCCAGATCGCCATCAACGATGACTGGTCCGCCGTCCCCGGTGTCACGGGCTATCTCGGCCAGGACATCACGGTCGCGACGGGGGTCAATCCGGCGACGCTGCTCACGGAGTCCGCCGCGCTGAACGACGTGGACGTCATCGCCAACCAGACAGGCGTGGATCTGGTGACCGGCGGGGTCGCCGAATTCGAGCTGGCGGACCCGGTTGTCGCGCTCCAGGGCTCGGGCACCGCGGACGCGCCGTACCTCTTGTTCAGCTTCAGCACGACCGGGTTCGTGAGCGTCCGCGTCGCGTACAGGCTCCGCGATCTCGATGGCACGGCGGACAACGCCATCCAGCCCGTCGCGCTCCAGTATCGCGTCGGATCGACCGGGAACTTCACCAACATCGCGTCCGCGTTCGTGGCCGACGCGACCTCCGGTCCGGCCCTCGCGACGCTCGTGACCAACGTGGACGCCGCGCTGCCATCGGCCGCCTCCAACCAGGCGTTCGTCCAGGTTCGGGTCATCACCAGCAATGCGGTCGGAAGCGACGAATGGGTCGGCGTCGATGACATCGCCGTGACCGCCCTCGACCGCGCTCCCTCGGTCCAATCGAGCGTACCGGCCAATGGTGCGACGGATGTTGGGGTCGGGGCCAACCTGGCGGTCACCTTCAGCGAGCCGGTCAACGTGACGGCCCCCTGGTTCTCCCTCTCCTGCCCGTCGGTCGGCGCCCAGGCCGCGACGTTCAGCGGCGGGCCAACCACCTTCACGATCGATCCGGACGTGGACCTGCCGCCCAACGCGGCGTGCCAGGTCATCGTCCTCGCGGCGAGGGTGTCGGATCAGGACGCGGACGATCCCCCGGACGCCATGAACAGCAGCGCCAGTTTTGGGTTCGCCACCGGTGCGATCCAGGACTCGGCGCCCGCCGTCAATGCGTCCATCCCGGGCAACGGTGCGGCGGGCGTCGCGCTGGACGCCAGTCCAAGCGTCACCTTCTCGGAACCCGTCAACGTGACGGAGGCCTCCTTCGCCATCGCCTGCGCCACGAGCGGATCGCACGTCGCCAGCGTCAGCGGCGGCCCGGTCACCTTCACGCTGGACCCCGTCGCCGACTTCGGGCCCAGCGAGCTGTGCACCGTCACGGTGGTCGCCGCCAACGTCACCGATCAGGATCTTTCGGATCCGCCCAACTCGATGACCGCCGACCACGCGTTCAGCTTCACGACGGCGACAGGCTGCGGTAGTCCGGCCACCACCATCCACGACATCCAGGGGTCTGGCCCCGCCAGTCCGCTCGTCGGTCAAGCCGTGGAGATCGAGGGGGTCGTCGTGGGCGACTTCCAGCCCTCGACCAGCTTCAATGGATTCCACGTCCAGGAGGAGGATTCGGGCGCCGATTCCGATCCGGCGACCTCCGAGGGCATCTTCGTCTTCGAGGGCGCGAGCACCGTCGATGTCGCTGCCGGCGATGTCGTCCGGGTGCAGGGAACCGTCGTCGAATTCAACAGCGGGGCCATCACCCTGACCGAGCTGGCAAGCGTTACCCGGGTGCTGGTGTGCGCTGGAGGGGCCGCCGTCACGCCGAGCCAGGTGGCCCTGCCGTTTGCGACGACGTCCGTTCCCGAACGGTACGAGGGGATGTTGATCGAGACCACCCAGGATCTGACGGTCAGCGAGACGTTCGGCCTCGGCCGGTTTGGCGAGCTGGTCCTGTCCTCCGGCGGTCGCCTGCTCAACCCAACCCACGTCGTCGAGCCCGGCCCGGCGGCCCAGGCCATGCAGGCGGCCAACGATCGCAACCGGATCGTCCTCGACGACGGCGACAACCGCCAGAACCTCGACCCCACCGTCTATCCCGCCGGCGGGCTCTCCGCGACCAACACGATCCGGGTGGGTGACACGGTCCGAGCGGATCGCTTCGTCCTCGAGCAACGCTTTGGCGTCTACCGGCTGCAACCGGTCGAGGCGATCGACATCGGCGCCACGAATCCGCGGCCAGCGGCGCCCGCGGCGGTTGGCGGCGACCTTCGGGTGGCCGCGCTCAACGTGCTCAATGACTTCACCACCCTGAACGCGGGTCCGGGTGGCTGCGGGCCGGCCGGGACGCTCGATTGTCGCGGCGCGAACACCGCCTTCGAACTGGACCGCCAGCGGGCCAAGACCGTCGCCGAGATCATCGGCCTGGACGCCGACATCCTCGGACTGATGGAGATCCAGAACGACACCGGTGCCACGCTCGCCGACCTGGTCGAGGCGCTCAATGCCGCGACCGCACCGGGCGCCTACGCCGTGATCGAGACCGGCACGATCGGCGCCGACGCGATCAAGGTGGCGATTCTGTACCGGCCGGCCGCGGTCGCGCCGGTCGGTGCCCACGCGATCCTCGACAGCGCGGTCGACCCTCGCTTCCTCGACACGCTCAACCGTCCCGCCCTCGCCCAGACGTTCGACGCCACCGGCGGAAAACGACTGACGGTCGTGGTCAACCACCTCAAGTCGAAGGGCTCGGCGTGCCCGGGCGACCCGGACCTCGGTGACGGCCAGGGCAACTGCAACCAGACCCGGACGGCGGCTGCCCGCGCCCTCGTCGACTGGATCGCGTCCGATCCCACCGGGAGCGGCGATCTGGACACACTCGTGGTCGGAGACCTCAACTCGTACGCGCAGGAAGACCCGATCGACGTCTTCACGGCATCCGGCTACGCCAACCTGATCGATGCCTTTGGCGGCGCCGGGAGCTACTCGTACGTGTTCGGAGGACAGACCGGCTACCTCGACCACGCCCTTGCAAGCCCCAGCCTCGCCGCGCAGGTGACCGGGACGGCGCAGTGGCATGTCAACGCCGACGAGCCGGCCGTGCTCGACTACAACGTGGAGTTCAAGTCGGCCGGTCACGTGTCGAGCCTGTACGCGGCGGACCCGTATCGATCGTCGGACCACGATCCCGTCGTCGTCGGCATGGACCTGCTCGACTTCGGTTTTGGCGGGTTCCGTCCGCCGGTCGAGGGACCGCCCCTGCGCAACGTCGTCAAGGCCGGGCAGACGGTGCCGATCAAGTTCGTCCTTGGCTCGGGGGTCGGTTCTGGGCTCGCCATTGGCCTCGAATCGTCTGTCGTGCTCACCTCGCGGGCGCTCTCCTGTGCCACGGGGCTACCCATTGGCACCGCGGAAGGGATCGCGTCGCCGGGCGCGAGCGCCCTCAATCCTGACCCGGCAACCGGCATCCGCACCTATCTTTGGAAGACGGACAAGGCCTGGGCGAATCAGTGCCGGACGTTCAGCCTGACGCTCGCCGACGGCACGATCCGGCACGCCGCCTTCGACTTCCGAAGGTAGAGCCCGGCGGCTCTGACCTGCACAGCCCGCGGCACCAGCCCGCCGCGGCTGTCGCACGCGCCACTCGGTGGATCGTTGGGCGGGCTAGCATCTCAATCGTGCTGATCGAATCGGTTCCCAACGTGTCGGAGGGCCGCCGCCTCGACGTGGTCGACCGGCTCGCCGCCGCCATCGAGGCGGTGCGCGGCGTACACCTGCTCGATCGGACCAGCGATGCCAGCCACAATCGGACCGTGTTCACTCTGGCCGGCGAGCATGAGCCTGTTGCCGACGCGCTGGACGCGCTCGTGGGAGTGGCCATTCACGAAATCGACATGGACAAGCACGCCGGAGAGCACCCCCGGATCGGTGCCGTGGACGTCATCCCGTTCATTCCGCTGGCCACTACCACGATGACCGATTGCATCGAACTGGCCCGCGCCTTCGGTGCGCGCATCGCTGCGCGTTACTCGCTGCCCGTCTACCTCTACGCGAATGCGGCCACCCGGCCCGGGCGAGTCAAGCTGGCCGATGTCCGGCGCGGCCAGTACGAGGGGCTGCGCGACGAGATCTCCCAACACGGCCGCGAGCCCGACTTTGGTCCGGCGCGGCTCCATCCATCGGCCGGCGCGGTCGCCGTCGGGGCGCGACCGTTCCTGATCGCCTACAACATCAATTTGGCGTCTGAGGACGTCGACCTTGCCAAGCGGATCGCGCGACGGGTTCGTGAATCCGGCGGAGGACTGCCCCGGCTCCAGGCGAACGGCTTCTGGATCGAGGAGTTGCGCTGCGCACAGGTCTCCATGAACCTGCTGGATTTCATGGTCACCCCGCTCTGGCTCGTCTGGGAGACGGTTCGCGAGGTGGCGGCCGAAGATGGTGTCGATCTTGCCGAGTCGGAGTTGATCGGGCTAGCCCCGCTGGCATCATTCCTGGCGGTCGCGGATCGGGCGGGCGCCGCGTCGGAAGATGCCATCGCAGACCGCTTGGCGAAGTCTGCCGCCTACCTTCGCCTGCGCGACTTCTCGCCGATGCAGGCGCTTGAACTCCGCCTCGAGGCGGCACGCGCGGCGGCATCTCGCGCCCCCGGCGCCGCCACTCCCAGCGACGGCGCAGCAACGTGAGCGGCGGATCGTTCCGGGTCATCGAGGGCGGTCGGACCGACGAGCCGACCCCGGGTCTGCTGATCGTCGGCGCCGCCGAAGTCGTGACGATGCAGGGTGGCGTACGCGCCGGAGCGCAACAGGGCGAGGTGGCTCGCTACACCGCCGCGAACGTCGGTGGCCTCAATTCGGAAGAAGCCCCCGTTGTCGCCTGCTGGGAGGGCCGAATCGCCGCCGTCGGGCCAAGGTCCGCGGTAGAGCGTGTGCTCGAGGGTGAAGGCTACCCGCTCGGGCGCTTTGCCCGGCTCGATGCCGCCGGCGGGACGGTCACCCCGGGCCTGATCGATCCTCACACGCACCTGCTCTTCGCGGGATCCAGAGAGTCGGAGATGCTTCTGCGCCAACGCGGGGCCGACTACCTGGAGATCCTGGCGGCGGGCGGCGGGATCCTCTCAACGGTCGCGGCGACGAGGGCGGCCACAGCCGACGACCTGCTTGCGCACGGTCGGCGCTGGCTGGACGAGATGCTCGGCCATGGCGTGACGACCGTCGAAGCCAAGTCCGGCTACGGCCTGGACCTCGAAACGGAGGTTCGGTTGGTCGACGTCGCGTGGCGACTGGGCTTGGAGGGACCGGTGGATGTGGTCCCCACCTACCTCGGTGCGCATGCAGTGCCGCCCGAGTTCCGCGCCAGACCCGATGGGGTAGAGGCGTACGTCCGCTCGATCATCTCGGAACAGCTGCCGGCGATCGCCGCTCATGGGCGAGCCAGATTCTGCGATGTCTTCTGCGAGCAGGGCGTATTCACGGCCGATCAGTCGCGGCGGATCCTGATGGCAGCGGAGGCGTTTGCGTTGGGTGCGCGGCTGCACGCCGACGAGCTCGCACCGTCGGGTGGTGCGGAACTGGCTGCGGAGATCGGGGCGGCGTCCGCAGATCACCTGGGTGCGCCATCCGATGCGGGCGTGGATGCCCTGGCCCAGTCGGCCGCCGATGGCCGAGCGGTGGTGGCCACGCTCCTGCCCGCCACGACATGGTTCCTGATGAAGGACCACGGCGCTCCGGCGCGAAGGTTCATCGAGCGTGGGATCCCGGTAGCGATCGGGACGGACTTCAATCCCGGCACGTCGCCCACGGCCAGCCTGCCGCTGGCCATGACCATCGCCTGTGTCGAGTTGAAGATGACGCCGGACGAGGCGCTGTCCGCGGTCACCATCAACGCGGCCCGAGCCTTGGGGCTCGAAGAGGAGATCGGCTCGCTGGAGCCGGGCAAGTCGGCTGACATCGTCGTCTGGCGCGTCCCGACCTCGACGCAGATCCCGTACTGGCCGGCCGCAAACCTGGTCCAGACCGTCGTCAAACGCGGCCGCGTGGTCCTGGAGCGCGGGTAGGGCCCGCCCCGGGTCAGGCCTGCTTGCCGCGGGACTCGAGCAGGACCGTGGTTGTCTCGGTTGGCAGGTTGGTGGCCGTGACCGATAGCTTCGGCTGCGTAGACGGCTCGGCGCCCATTTCGTGGAAGAACCGCTTGAGGGCCTCCGCACAGGCGTCGTCTTCGGCGATGGGCATCGGCACCACGATCCAGGGGTCCAGCTGGGCGACGACGGCCGC
Source organism: Chloroflexota bacterium (assembly GCA_031401015.1). Lineage (GTDB taxonomy): Bacteria > Chloroflexota > Limnocylindria > Limnocylindrales > CSP1-4 > SPCO01. The sequence continues at coordinate 9,545 of JANNQZ010000386.1, forward strand.
GGCCTGGCCAGGGGTCAGGGCCCCGCCCAGTGGCACGCACACGATGTCCACCGGCCCGATGTCCGCCAACTTCTCCTCCGACAGGAGGTGGCCGATGTCGCCAAGGTGGACGGTGTGGACCCCATCGAGCTCGATCGCGTAGGAGACCTGCTTGCCCGATTCGACCCCGCGCACGTTGTCGCGATAGGTCCGGACGCCGGTCACGAGCACTTCCTTGACCTCGTATTCGCCGGGGCCATCGAGAACGAAGGCTTCCTCCAGGCTGGACGGGAGGAGGGTGCGTCCGTCCCGTGAGGTCTTGCCCTTGCCGCGCGGGAGCGGATTGTCGTCGGGGTGGCTGTACGTGACGATGTCGCCGGTCAGGCCACGCCCCGTCGGCCCCACCACCGACTGAAACGGGTCCACGACGACGACAGCATCCTTGCCGCGAAGCCGGATGCAGGTCCGGCCATACCAAGTGAGTTCCATCGCCGCGATTCTGACACAGCGGCCTTCACTGGTGCTTTACGGCGACTTCCGTCGGTTGCACGGCAGCGCGCGGCACCGACAACCACCGGACAAAGGAATGACCGGAGACGCCTGCCCAATCGGCGCCCCCGGTCGGAGGGAGGGAGGAAGGAACCCGAAGGTTCGTCCGACCGATACGCTACGACGCCCGCGTTGCGCCCCGTGTCGCCATCCGATTAAGAAAGCAACATTGGGGCTCCAAATGGCCGCTGGAACCGATCCACGACTCCGCCACGAAACGATGTAGCGGGCCACAACTCGACTCCGTGCGACAATCGCGCGGATGTCCCGACCCCGCGCTGGAGCCCCGGTTCGCCCTCCCCGGCTCGCCGCTCTGGTCGTCGCCCTGCTCCTGGTCGCGGCCTGCGGTGCCCCCGTCCGAAGTCCTCTGCCGTCGATCGCACCGGTAACCCCGTCGGCCCCGGCGGCGACAGTCCCTGCCGCATCGCCGTCGACGACCCCTGGGGCCAGCCCGAGCGACCCCGGGCGCACCCCCAGTGCCGCGTCGAGCGCCGAAGTCAACGCCATCTACGATGCGATCGAGCTCCAGGTTGCCGAGATTCGCGGCCTGACGCCAACCCGGGAGGTCCAGCGCCAGATCATCGACGAGGCCCAGCTGGAAGCGACGATGACGGAGCTGTTCGACGACGAATCGCCGCCGGGCTACGTCGCCGCCACTGAACGGCTGTACAAGGCACTCGACCTCATCCCGGTGGACGCCGACCTGCGCGAACTGACCCTCGACCTGCTCAGCGGCGGTGTCGCCGGGTTCTATCGAAACGACCAGAACACGCTCTATATCGTGTCCAAGACGGGCCTCCCCGGCGTCAACGAGCAGGTCACATTCGCCCACGAGTTCGGGCACGCGCTGCAGGACCAACACTCCTCGGTGTTCACCGACACGGAGGGGATTCTCGATCAGACCGACCGGATCCTCGCCCGCCAGGCCATCTACGAAGGTGATGCGACCCTCCTGATGACCTACTGGGCGATCGCGAATCTGGACACGCAGGAGATGGCCGAGCTGATTGCGCTGGGCCAGGACCCCGAGACGCAGGCGTTGCTTGCCCGCATGCCCGCGATCCTTGAGGAGACCCTGCTGTTCCCCTACACGGCCGGGGCGACCTACCTCACACCCGCGCAGATCCAGGGCGGTTGGCCGGCGGTGGATGCCTTCTACGACCGAATGCCCGAATCGACCGAGCAGATTCTTCATCCGGAGGCGTACGAGGCCAGGGAGCGCCCGATCGCGGTGGACATCCCAGACGACCTTGCCGATCAGCTTGGGGCGGGCTGGTCAGTGCCGCTCGAGGACACGCTCGGGGAGTTCCAACTCGGGATCTGGCTCCGCGAATCGGGTCTCACCCCACCCGGGGCGACGACCGCGATCAGCGGCTGGGGCGGCGACCGGCTGGCCGTCGTGGAGGGTCCCGATGGCGCCTGGGGCGTGATCCTCCAGACAGCGTGGGACAGCACGGCGGACGCGGCTGAATTCGCGGACGCGGCACAAACAGCTGTCGACAGCTTGGCAAATCCGGCGCAGATCTCCGGCCCGGCCAGCAAGGTCGTCACGATCCTCGTGGGCTCGGACACGGAGACGCTCCTCGCACTCGACGTCATCTTCGGCGCTACCGGCGTCTGACGTAGGTCGGCGAATCGTGCCTGCAACGTGAAGAACTTGCAGGGGGGCCACGGTATGGTCGGTCGCCTGTTCCAGGTCCCCGCATCAGCGCGAGAGCTGGCACGAACCCGGCCCGTAACTCGCATCCGGAGCAAGTTACTCGAGGATTGATGGGCTGGGCACCCCGCCAGCGCCTCTTACCCCTGCCGATCAGCCGGATAACGGGACATAGCGTGGCTGGGGTGCAAGTCCTTCATGATTGGGCCACGGTTAAGTCCCGCGCCGCCCACGCCTTCCCGCGCCGCCCACGCCCACACCACGACATCCCCGCGCGCCGCGGCCCGGCCGGACTCGCTACATCGAGTCGGGCGCGGAGATCCCAAGCAGGCCCAGGGCGTTGGCCAGCGTGACCTGGGTGGCCAGCGCGAGCGCCAGCCGCGCGGCGGACCGCTCCGGCTCATCCGCATCCACCACCCGCGCATCGCGATAGAACCCATGGAACGTGGTCGCCAGCTCCGTCGCGTACGCCGTGATCCCCTGCGTCTCTTCAGCCGCCACGGCGTCCTCGATCACCTCGGGGAACCGCACCACCGCCCGAGCCAGGGCCGCCTCGGGTGCGCCCGCCAGCCAGCCGCTCACCGTTGACGCCGGCGCCAGACCACTCTCGGCCGCCTTGCGCACGATCGAGGCGATGCGGGCGTGGGCGTACTGGACGTAGTAGACCGGGTTCTCATTCGACTGCTTCTTGGCCAGCTCGATATCGAAATCGATCCCGGTCCCGACCGACCTGGAGGCAAAGAACCAGCGCGCCGAATCGACGCCGATCTCGCCCAGCAGTTCGTCGAGGGTGATGAAGTCGCCCGCCCGCTTCGACATCGCGACCTCGACCCCGTCGCGGACGAAGCGAACCCAGGAGTAGAGGAGCACCTGGACGGCGTCGCGGTCATACCCCATGGCGCCCGCTGCGTTGCGAACCCGCGCCACCGTCCCGTGGTGGTCGGCGCCCCAGACGTAGATCAGGTGGTCGAAGCCGCGGCTGAACTTCTCGGTGACGTAGCCGATGTCGGCGGCGAAGTAGGTCGGCTCGCGAGTGGACTTGAAGATCACCCGGTCCTTGTCGTCGCCGAAGTCGGTTGATCGAAACCAGGTCGCCCCGTCCAGCTCGTAGACGTAGCCGCGCTCGCGCAGGCGATCGACCGCACGCCCGACCCAGCCCTCGCCGTGCAGGCTCGCCTCGGTCGTCCAGACATCGAAGCGGACGCCCAGCGCCGCCAGGCTCAGCTCGATCCCTTCGCGGACACGGCCGGCCGCCCACTGACCAACCATTCCGGCGGTGTCCGCGTCCGGTGCGGTTGCGGCCACCCAGACGTCCACGGGGAGTTCCGCGGCGAGATCGGCCACGTAGTGGCCCTTGTAGCCGTCGTCGGGAACCGGCTCGCCTCGCCGGCGGGCCGCGACCGACGCCCCGAGAAGCCGGATCTGCCCGCCCGAGTCGTTGAAGTAATACTCGCGGGTCACTCGCTGGCCACCCGCCTCAAGGACGCGGCAGAGCAGATCGCCGACGAACGCGCCGCGGGCATTGCCGATGTGCAGCGGTCCGGTCGGGTTGGCCGACACGAACTCCACATTGACCGAGCGCCGGCGGATCGGGGCGACGCGGCCCCAGGCATCGGGGGCGGCCAGGACCCCCGCGATCGCCGTCTTGAGGGCGTGATCGGCCAGACGCAGGTTGAGAAAGCCGGGTGGGGCGACCTCGGCGGTCGCGATCGGCGTCGAAGTCGGGTCGGAGGCCGCCTCGCGTGCGATCTCGGCGGCGAGAGCGGCGGCGATCGCGGCCGGCGCCATTCGATACGGCCGGGCGAGCTTCATGGCCAGGGTGCTGGCAAAGTCGCCGTGCCCCGGATCGGCGGGATGCTCGATCTCCACGGCGAAGCGACCAGGGCCGTTCGAACCCTCAGGCAACGCCGGCAGCACTCCCGCATCGATCGCCCGTGCCCAGGCGCGTTCCACGGCCGCCCGCACAAGGGTTCGCACAGGCGGCTGCGGAGTCGTGTTCACGTCGGGATTGGGCAAGGGGTTGTCCTGCATGGTAGGGCCCGGTTCGAGCGCCGAGCGCAATCGTAACGGCGTTCGCCGGCAGCCATCCCGACGTCAGTTGTCTGGTTCAACGGGCGCGGGCGGAGGGGTCCGGCACGCGCCGCTGGGGCTGAATGTGTGTGGTCATTGGCCATTGGTACCACGGCCACCCTGACTGCTTCGGTGCCGGTCTGCACCATGATCTTGAGAACATGGTGCAGTCTGTTGTAGTTATGTGATGTCTGGGCAGAAGAACGTACTAGACCGCGTTCTGCGAGTGTGCAATCCTTCGAGGGCTCGATCGGGAATGGGCCTTTGTTATTGGCTCATCGACTGGGCGTTGTCATCATCAACGGCTGTCATGGCCGACAATCGTCAAGCACGGGGAGCTGCATATGTCTGACTCTGCGCGTCCACGCGCGCGATTCGCGCGCCGGCTGTCCTGGCTCGTGTTGGGCGCTCTCGCCGCCACTGCCCTCATTCCCATCCCGGCATTCGCGACCCATTCTGCGGACGAGACTAGCGCGCCCAACGCTGAAAGCCACCTGTTCGTTGTCGGGAGTCCTACCTGCGGTACGGGCCAGTTCCATCAGGTCACGATCGTGGGCGCACCCGTGAACGGGACGACCCTGGGTGGCGAGATCGAGATCAGCAACGCATCGCCAGTCTCCTTCGACTGGAAACTCCTGTTGTTCGATGACTACGACATGGCCGCAGTCATCGTGCAGGGTGTCGGTGCTGCCGTCGTCTACATTTACGATGGCGGCTCCGGCGGCGCCGACGACCTCGACACCAACCTCCTGTCGCTGTTCATTGACGACGAGCAGACACCGATCAGCAGCGTCGAGTTCTGCTTCAACCAGAAGGGCGAATCGGGCCCCCCGCCGACAACCCCCCGTACCTACTGCGTGACGATCGTCAAGAGCAACCTCGGCCAGCTACGGCTGGCGGGCGCCGTGTTCGTCCTCAAGAACGCCGCCGGCCTGCAGGTTGGCAACCCAAGCGCAGCGACCGGCTCCGATGGTGAGACAACGCTGTGCGGCATTGTCGACGGCTACTCAATCTGGGAATTCACGCCGCCGCCCGGCTATGTGATTGGCACGGGTACTGGTAGTCAGGTCGCCGAAGTGCCCTCGAACTGTGTTGAGAACGCTGATTCCGAGACGGCGTACACGTGTTACTTCGTCAACGCCCCGGTTCCTCCGCCTCCGCCTCCGCCCGCCCCGACTCCCACCCTAACCCCGACTCCCACCCCAACCCCGACTCCCACCCCAACGCCGACTCCCACCCCAACATCGACCCCAACCCCGACTCCCACGGGCGAAGTGGCCGGTGAGACCGGGGTCCCGACGCTCACCCTTCCGCCGACTGACTCGCTGCCCGGCGGCGCGACCAGTGGCTCAAGCGAGAGCTGGCGGCTGGCCTTGCTGGCCATGGCTGGCGTTCTGGCCGCGGGGCTCCTGCTGACGCCGACCCAGAGCGGCACCGGGCGCAGGGATCGCTAGGACCAGGCCCACCACGTCCACGGCCTC
>JANNQZ010000387.1:0-5408 GCA_031401015.1 Chloroflexota bacterium
AAGACGACCCTGTCGGCCGATCCGCTACGCAGCCTGGTCGGCGACGACGAGCACGGCTGGGGTGACGGCATCACCTTCAACTTCGAGGGCGGCTGCTACGCCAAGACGATCCGCCTCTCGCCGATGTACGAGCCGGACATCTTCCAGACGACCCGGCGCTTCGGAACCATCCTGGAAAACGTGCCAATCGACTCGACGACGCGCGAGCTGGACCTCGATTCGGAGCAGTTTACGGAGAACACCCGGGGCGCCTACCCGCTCGAATTCATCGGCAATGCCGACGAAACCGGGATCGCAGGTACGCCACGAGCCGTGATCTTCCTGACCGCCGACGCATTCGGCGTGCTGCCGCCGATCTCGCGGCTCACCCGCGAACAGGCGGCCTACCACTTCATCAGCGGTTACACGGCCAAGCTCGCCGGAACCGAGGTCGGGATCAAGGAGCCGAGCGCCACCTTCTCCGCGTGCTTCGGAGCGCCGTTCATGCCCCGCCACCCGGGCGAATACGCGGCCATGCTGATCGATCGGCTCGAACGCGACGATGTGCCGGTCTGGCTGGTCAACACCGGTTGGACCGGCGGGCCGTACGGGACCGGGGAGCGGATGAACATTGCCCATACCCGCTCCATCGTGCGTTCCGCCCTAGGCGGTTCGCTGGCCAATGTGGCCATGAGAACGGACCCGAACTTCGGCGTGGAGGTCCCGACGGCCTGCCCGGATGTTCCAGACCGCTTCCTCGATCCGCGCGGGACCTGGGCGGACTCGGCCGCCTATGATCGAGCGGCGGCCAAACTCGCGCGCATGTTCGCCGACAACTTCGAGGCCTACGCCGACGGAGTGAGCGAGGCCGTCCGCATGGCCGGCCCACGTGCCGGGTAGAAGCGGGCCGCGTTGACAGGTTGCCAGTCGTGCACCATAGTCTGCGCATGAACGTGCGCACGAACCTGCTGCTTCCCGTCGACCTCGTCAAGGAACTCGACCAGGTAGCCGGTCCCCGCAACCGGAGCCGCTTCGTTGCCGAAGCCGTCCGCTACAGACTCCATCGTGAGAAGCTCCGAGTCGCCTGGGAGAAGAGCTTCGGACTCCTCAAAGCGCAGGACTATCCGCACTGGGCCACGTCGCAGAAGGTGGTCGAGTGGGTTCGCCAGATGCGAGCGGAGGAGACCGATCCCGGACCCGATCCGATCGCGAAACAGAGTACCCCCCGTGCGACTCCTCGTTGACTCTGCATTTGTCATTGACTACCTTCGCGGGCTCGCGGACGCGAAGCGCCGCTGGGAGGCGGTCTTCGTCGAGGGTGACGACCCGATCGTCAACGAGATCGTCGTCTGCGAAGTACGGGCCGGATTGCTGGAGCGTGACGAACCCATCCTGCGCTCATTCCTCGAGCCGATCGAGTTCGTCCAGCCCGGCCCGGAGCACGCCATGATTGCCGGCGAGTGGCGCGCTGCGGCAAGGGCGCAAGGGCGCCATCTGAGCCTGCCTGATGCCCTGATCGCCGCCGCGGCGGTCGCCAGCGACGCAGCCGTTCTCACCCGCAATGTCCGCGACTTCGCGCTGACTCCAGTTCGCATCGAAACGTATTAGCGCCCGCGCCCGGGCGCACCAGACACCGGGAGGGAAACGGTCACATGGCTCGCAACAAGGTCACCGTCATCGGCGCCGGGAATGTCGGCGCTACCACCGCGCAACGGATCGCCGAGGCCGGCCTCGCGGACGTTGTGCTCATTGATATCGTCGAGGGGCTGCCCCAGGGCAAGGGACTGGATCTGGCGGAAGCGGCCCCGGTCGTTGGCCACGACGCCGAGGTCATCGGCACGAATGACTACGCCGACACCGCGGGCAGCGACATCGTGGTGGTCACGTCGGGCCTCGCCCGTCAGCCGGGAATGAGCCGCGACGACCTCCTGCTCAAGAACGCCGGGATCGTGCGCTCCGTGGTTGAGCAGGCTGCCAAGCATTCCCCGGACGCCATCCTGATTATCGTGACCAACCCGCTCGACGCGATGTGCCACGTCGCGTTGAGCGCCTCCGGCTTCCCGCGGGAACGCGTGCTGGGCATGGCCGGCGTGCTCGATTCGGCAAGATTCCGGACGTTCATCGCCCGGGAACTCGGCGTCAGCGTCGAGGATACCCACGCCTTCGTCCTCGGCGGCCATGGCGACACGATGGTTCCGCTGTCGCGCTATTCGACCGTGGCCGGCGTGCCGATCACGGAGCTGCTGCCTCCGGATCGGGTGAAGGCGCTGGAGGAGCGGACCGCCAACGGCGGCGCGGAGGTCGTCGCCCTGCTCAAGACCGGCTCGGCGTTCTATGCTCCGGCTGCCTCGGCGTTCGAGATGGTCGAATCGATCCTGCTTGATCGCCGGCGCGTCCTGCCCTGCGCAGTGCTGCTCAAGGGCGAATTCAAGACCGATGGCGTCTTTGCCGGCGTCCCGGTGGTCCTCGGCGAGCATGGCCTGGAGCGAATCTTCGAGATCGAGTTGACGGCCGACGAGCAGGCCGCCTTTGACAAGTCCGCCGCCGCCGTCCGGGAGCTGGTCGCGAAGCTGCCGTAGCGGCCGAGGTCGCGCGACAGCCCGGGCCGGCCGGTTCGCTACACTCCGGCCACCGTGCCGATTGCCGCCATCACGTTCGAGTTCGACCCTGTCCTGCGTTTGGCGGACGGCCTCGCCGTGCGCTGGTACCTGGTGGCCCTCGTTGCCATCATCACGGTGGGCCTGGTCGTGGCCGGCCTCATTGCCCGGCGTGACGGGTTGCGCGCGGACGATCTGCTGTTCATCGCCGTGGCGAGTGTCCCCGGCGCGATCATCGGCGGTCGACTCGGCTACGTCCTGCTCCATCTCGATTACTACACGGCCAACGTGACGGCCGTCACGGACCCGGCGCAGGGGTCGCTGGAGCTGTCGCTCGCCATGTTCGGGGGCATGCTCTCCGCGTCGTACGTAGCCGTCCTCCTGGGTGCCCCGATCGGTCACTGGCTGCGTGCCGCAACGCTGCCGCTCCTGTTCATGCTCGGCGCTGGCAAGCTGGCGATGGTCCTCGACGGGTCCGGGCAGGGACAACCGAGCGATCTCTCCTGGGCGACGGCCTACCTGGGCGCCGGGCCGTGGGCCACGATGGCCCCCGAGCTGCCGTCGCATCCAGCCCAGGTCTACGAGGGCATCGCGACCCTGGTGATCCTGGTGTTGCTCACCCTGTTCACGGCGGCGGGGTTGTTCAAGACCCGCGATGGACGGCTCTTCTTCGTGGGGATGGGGACGTGGGCGCTGGCGCGTGGCGCCGTCACGCTGACCTGGCGGGACTCACCCGTGGTGCTCGGGTTTGGCGCGGGGAGTTTCATTGCCGCGGCGCTGACGCTGGTCCTGTTCCTGGCCGGTCTTGTGGTCCTGGTGCGCCGTCAGAGGCCGGGAAAGACTGGACCATCGGACCTGGATCTGAGCTGGGCGGAGCCCACGTTACGACCACGCTTCTGAACGGTCCGGGAGCGGCGACGGAGTATCGTTGTGCGCCATGACACACGAAAGGGATTGACATGACACAGGTCGCAGAGCCCGGCGCGGCTCGCTCCGACAGCGCCGCCACGGAACGAGTCGGCCACTGGATCGGCGGGCGCGCCATCGCCGGGACATCCGGCCGCGAGGGTCCCGTCTACAACCCAGCGACCGGGCAGGTGACGAAGTACGTCGACTTTGCGTCGGAGCACGAGGTGGCCGCGGCGGTCGCCGAGGCCAGGGCCGCGTTCCCGGCTTGGCGCGCGACCTCGCTGTCGAAGCGCACGGAGATCATGTTCCGGATCCGCAACCTGGTCGAGCAGCATCGCCACCAGCTCGCGGCGCACCTGACGGCGGAGCACGGCAAGGTCCCCTCGGACGCGCTGGGTGAGATCGCCCGCGGCCTGGAGAACCTCGAGTTCGCGTGCTCCGTCCCGACCCTGATCAAGGGTGGCTTCAGTGAGCAGGCGAGCAGCGGCGTGGACGTCTACCAGATCCGCCAGCCGCTGGGCGTCGTCGCGGGCATCACCCCGTTCAACTTCCCGGCAATGGTCCCCATGTGGATGTTCGCCACGGCGATCGCAACCGGGAACACGTTCATCCTGAAGCCCTCCGAGAAGGACCCGTCGGCCGCCAACTACCTGGCGGAGTTGCTGGCCGAGGCTGGTGTGCCGGATGGCGTCTTCAGTGTCGTCCACGGCGACAAGGTGGCGGTCGATGCGATCCTCGCCAACCCGGACATCGCGGCCGTCAGCTTCGTCGGCTCCACGCCCATTGCCCGCTATATCTACGAAACCGGGACGAAAGCCGGCAAGCGGGTCCAGGCGCTTGGCGGTGCCAAGAACCACATGATCGTGCTGCCCGACGCAGACATCGAGATGGCGGCCGACGCGGCGATTTCGGCGGGCTACGGGTCGGCCGGTGAGCGGTGCATGGCCATCGCGACGATCGTGGCGGTCGGCTCGGTCGCCGACCCCCTGGTGGCCGCGATCAAGGCTCGTCTGCCGCGGGTCAAGGTGGGGCCCGGGAGCGATCCGAGCGCCGAAATGGGCCCACTCGTCACCCGCCAGCACCGCGACAAGGTGGCGTCCTACCTGGATTCCGGCCCCGCCCAGGGCGCCACGGTTGTGGCCGATGGTCGCGAGCACCCGCTCTACACGGAGTCGGAGGGGTTCTTCCTAGGTGTCTCGCTGATCGACAACGTGACCCCCGCGATGGACGCCTATCGCGACGAGATCTTCGGCCCGGTCCTGACTGTCGTGCGGGTCGAGACATATGACGCGGCGGTCAAGCTGGTCAACGACAATCCGTACGGTAATGGCACGGCGATCTTCACCCGCGATGGGGGCGCCGCCCGCCAGTTCCAGTTCGAGGTGAATGCCGGAATGGTCGGGATCAACGTGCCCATTCCAGTGCCGGTCGCCTACTACAGCTTCGGCGGCTGGAAGAACTCGCTGTTCGGTGACCTCCATATGTACGGCCCGGAAGGGGTCCAGTTCTACACCCGGGCCAAGATCGTGACCTCGCGTTGGCCGGATCCAGGGACGAGCAAGATCGACCTGGGCTTCCCGCGAACGCGATAGACGGACCGATGACGATCGAGACTCCGACCTGGCGGGCGCGCCCGACGCTTGCCGGTGCGGACTACACGTCCGAAGCGGTCTACTCCGACGAACGCGAGCGAATCTGGTTCGACCGCTGGATCTGCATCGGGCGCGCGGAGGAGGTCTCGGAGCCCGGCGACTACCTCGTCCGTGACCTCGCCGGGGAGTCGATCATCGTCACGCGCAACCGATCGGGCGAAATCCGGGCCTTCTACAACGTGTGCGCCCATCGCGGGACCAAGCTTCTTGACGACAGCCCGGCGTGCGGCCATGTCAGCAAGGTCTTCAAGTGCCCGTACCACGCCTGGTC
>JANNQZ010000388.1:0-10455 GCA_031401015.1 Chloroflexota bacterium
ATGACCGAGGCGGGCATCCCGGACGTCGGCGCGACCGACCCGGCTGGCAAGATCGTTATCGTCGGTGAGGAATACACCGACAACTGGGATCCGGCCAACGCCCAGACCAACATGGAGCAGATCCTCACCGCGAACGACAACAAGGTCGACGCCGTTCTCTCCGAGAACGACGGCATGGCTGGCGGCGTCATCGCGGCGCTCGACGCCCAGGGCCTCGCCGGAAAGGTCCCAGTGACCGGCCAGGACGGCGACAAGGCCGCCCTCAACCGGGTCGCCCTCGGCACCCAGTTGGTCAGCGTCTGGAAGGATGGCCGGAACCTCGGCACAGCGGCCGGTGAGGCCGCGATCGGCCTGTGCGCTAGCCCGGACCTCGCCTCCCTTAGCGGGACCGTGCAATTTGACACGCCGGGCGGTAACACCCTGACGTCGATCATCCTGGATCCGACCCCTGTCCAGCAGGCCAACCTGCAGGACGTGGTCGATGCCAACGTCCTGACCAAGGACGAGTTGTGCGCCGGCGTCACGGCTGGCAGCGTTGCTGCCTGCCCGTAACGACTGACGAGCAAGCGCTTTCGCACCCTGCGCTGGGAATCCCCCGCGCAGGGTGCTCCATTTCCTGACGTGGATCGGGAGGCGCATCGATGACCCAGGCACCGGCGGTGTCCCAGGCGGCGACGAGCGAGCCCCCTCCCAGCAGGTCGGCCCGTTCGATCCTCCGCGAGCTCGAGCTGGATACCCGGCTCCTCGGAATGATCGCCGCCCTGGCCGTTATCTGGGTTGTCTTCCACGTCCTCTCGGACGGCAACTTCATCACCCCGCGAAACCTCTGGAACCTTTCGGTCCAAAGCGCCTCGATCGCGATCATGGCGACCGGCATGGTCCTCATCATCGTGTCGCGCAACATCGACCTGTCGGTCGGTTCGATGCTCGGGTTCATCGGCTACGTGATGGCCATGGCCCAGGTCGTCTGGATCCCCCAGACCTTCGGGCTCGGCCTCGAGCAGCCATACACCTGGATCGTGACGGTTCTGTTCGGCATCGTGATCGGGGCGGTCATCGGTGGAATCGGCGGAGCGCTGGTCGCCTACGTGGGCGTCCCCTCGTTCATCGTCACGCTCGGTGGCCTGCTCGTGTGGCGCGGCCTCATCTTTCGGTTCCAGCAGGGCCAGACGGTCTCGGGGCTCGACCCAACTTTCCAGTTGCTCGGTGGTGGCCCGACGGGCTCCCTCGGCGAGACCGCGAGCTGGATTCTTGGGATCCTCGCCTGTGCCGGCATCATCGTCACCTTGATCGCCGGCCGCCGGCGTCGGCGGCGTTACGGGTTCCCGGTCCGTCCGATGTGGGCGGAAACGGTCCTCGGCGTGATCGCGTGCATCGCGGTTCTCGGCGCCGTATGGGTGAGCAACAACTACTTCTGGCCACCGGCCCTCGCCGAGGATTACGCGATTGCGAACAACATCCCGATCCCGGCGGGTGGCCTGCTGATCCCGACCGGAATCGCCATCCCGGTCGTCATCATGATCATCGTCGGGATCGTGATGTCGTATCTGGCAACGCGTCGACGGTTCGGCCGCTACGTCTACGCGATCGGCGGCAACCCGGAAGCCGCTGAACTGGGCGGCATCAACGTGCGCCGCACGATCCTGGGCACGTTCGTCCTGATGGGGATCCTGGCGGCGATCGCCGCGGTGATCCAGACGGCGCGCCTCCAATCGGCCGTGACGAACCTGGGTGTTCAGAACGAGCTCGACGTGATCTCGGCGGCCGTCATCGGCGGTACCTCGTTCGCCGGTGGCATCGGCACGATCCCGGGCGCGATCCTCGGCGCCGTGGTCATGCAGTCGCTCCGATCCGGGATGCTGTTGCTCGATGTGGACTCGCCGTCTCAGGACGTCGTCGTCGGCATCGTCCTCGTCGCCGCCGTCGGCGTCGATGCCTTCCTGCGCCGGCGCGCCAGCTGACATGGGGGACCGGACATGACCTCGAGCACGACCGAGCCGACCCCCGAGATCGACCGCTCTGGAGTCCCCATCGTCGAGATGCGCGACATCCGCGTCGCCTTCGGCGGTGTTCACGCCGTCGAGAAGGTCAGCGTCGATTGCTATCCGGGGGAGGTCATCGGCCTCGTCGGTGGCAATGGCGCCGGCAAGTCGACCCTGATCCGCACGCTGTCCGGCGCTCGGCCCGCCGACTCTGGCGAGATCCGGATCAACGGCGAGCCCGTGACCATCGCCAACCCTCGCGACGCCAAGGCCCTCGGGATCGAGACGATCTACCAGACCCTGGCGCTCGCCGACAACATCGACGCGGCTGGCAACGTCTTTCTGGGCCGCGAGCTCCGCTCGCGCTTCGGCTCGCTCGACGACGCGGCGATGGAGTCGGCCACCCGCAACGTCATGGGCCGCCTCAATCCCCGATTCAGGAACTTCAAGACGGCGGTCAAGTCGCTGTCGGGGGGGCAGCGCCAGTCGGTCGCGATCGCCCGGGCGATCCACTTCAATGCGCGGGTCCTGATCATGGACGAGCCGACGGCCGCCCTGGGACCTGCCGAGACGGCCCAGGTCCGCGACCTCGTGACCCAGCTCAAGGCCGAGGGCATCGGCATCTTCCTGATCAGCCACGACATCCACGACGTCTTCGACCTCGCCGACCGGATCAGCGTCATGCTCCAAGGCCGGCTCGTCGGTACGGTCAACAAGCACGATGTGACCAAGGACGAGGTCCTGGGCATGATCATCATGGGCAAGAAGCCCGACGAGGTGAGCCAGAAGGAGCTGGCGGAGCTCCACGGGTAGGCGAGCTGGTGGGTGGCTTGGCGCGGCGCCACGGGCGAGGCCGCGCCGTAGCGCCCCGGGGCTCGGTCCAGTCGGACGTCGCTAGCCGAGATCCAGCGATCCACGACCGCTGGTGAGGGTGACGGTCGGACTCGACGCCGTCCCCGATGTCCTGCGACGCTGGTCGCCTGGCGGGATCGCGCCGAAGATCCAGGTGGATCCGCGGTTGTAGCCTCGTGCCCGAGGAGGCCCGCGCCTGTCTTCAGGTTCTGTGGAAGGTCTGGGCGAGGGCCGGGTAGAGGCCCTTGTACAGCTCGTGTGCGGTCACGTACCGGTCAGCATCCGGGCCGGGCGCTGCCACTGCCGTTGCGGTCACGAATGCCTCCGCGGCCGCCGCCACGGTCGGGAACCAGCCAGCCCCGACCGCGGCGAGCAATCCGGCGCCATAGGCCGCGCCCTCCGACGTGTTGACCGTGGCCACCTCGGCGCGCAGGACGTCGGCCAGGATCTGCCGCCACAGGGGGCTCACGATTCCGCCTCCCGAGGCCCGGACCTGTGCCGGGATGGGCATGCCTGCGGCGATCATCTGGTCCAGCCCGTCGCGGAGCCCGAAGGCGACACCCTCCAGGACGGCCCGGGTCAGGTGGCGCCGGTCATGGGCGACGGTCAGTCCGACGAACGCGCCACGGGCGAGTGGGTCGGGGTGCGGGCTGCGCTCGCCCGTGAGATACGGGAGGAACAGGAGGCCGTCGCTCCCCGCGGGAATTTCGGCGGCCGGCTCGACTAGCTCGCCGAACTCCATCCCGGGCGCCAGGGCGTCGCGAAACCAGCGCAGGCTGCCGGCCGCGGACAGCATCACCGACATCATGTGCCAGCGTCCTGGGACGGCGTGGCAGAACGCGTGGATGATCCCGCGCGGCTCGTGGAGCGGCTGGTCCGTGGCGGCGAAGATCACGCCAGACGTTCCCAGGGAGAGTGCCATGGTGCCAGGGTTGACGACCCCGACGCCGACCGCGCTGGCCGATTGGTCACCCCCGCCGGCCACGACCGGGGTCCCCGCGCGCAAGCCGGTGGCGGCCGCGGCCTCCACGCTGACGATGCCCGTCACCTCGGGGCCTTCGAAGGTCCGGGGCAGCCAGGCAGGATCGATCCGCAGGGCCGCCATCACCTCGGGCGACCAGTCCCTGGCCGCCAGATCAAAGAGCAACGTGCCAGCTCCGTCGGCCTTGTCGAGGGCGTACTCGCCGGTGAGCTGTAGGCGCAGGTAGTCCTTTGGCAGGAGCACGTGGGCAATCCGTCGCCAGATGTCTGGCTCGTGATCACGGACCCAGACCAGCTTCGGCGCGGTGAACCCGGCCAGGGCGTCGTTGCCGGTGATCTCGATGAGGCGTGTCGCGCCCACCGCCCGCCGGATCTCGTCGCACGCCGCTCCGGTTCGCTGGTCGTTCCACAGGATCGCCGGGCGGAGGACGAGCCCGGCCTCGTCCAGCAGGACCAGGCCATGCATCTGGCCGGTCAGCCCGACCGCCACGACGTCCGTGGCCGCCACAGCGGTCGATTCCAGGACAGAGCCGATCGCCGCGATCGCGCCAGCCCACCAAAGCTCCGGGTCCTGCTCACTCCAGAGCGGCCGGGGAACCTCGTATCCGTACTCGGACACCCCGACCCCGACGACCGCGCCGGTTTCGTCGATCAGGACCGCCTTGGTCGCGGTGGTCGATGCATCGATCCCGAGGACGTAGCCCATCGATGTCAGCGCTCGACGGCCCAGATCTCCCGGTTGACCACGTTCTCCAGGAGCTCCTGCCGGCCGGAGACCGGTTTCGGGTCGATCTCGCCGACGGCTACGCGCCCGGCAAGATCCTCCAGCAGGGCATCGCCCGACAGGATTGATCGCCCGAGATCGCCCGCCCAGCCGGCGTAGCGCTCGGTCCGGAGCCGCTCCAACGTGCCGCGTTCGATCATCCCCGCGGCGACGAGCAGCGACCGCGCCAGCGTGTCGATGCCGCCGATGTGGCCGTGGAACAGATCGGTCCGGTCCATGCTCTGGCGACGCAGCTTGGTATCGAAGTTGAAGCCACCGGACCCCAGTCCACCGGCGCGGACGATGTCGTACACGGCCAATGACAGCTCATCGACCGAGTTCGGGAACTGGTCCGTGTCCCAGCCGTTCTGGTAGTCGCCGCGGTTGGCGTCGACGCCGCCCAGGAGCCCATGGGTCGTCGCGTAGGCCACCTCGTGCTGGAAGCTGTGCCCCGCGAGCGTCGCGTGGTTCACTTCGAGGTTCAGGCGATACTCCTTCTCCAGGCCGTGGCAGGCGAGGAAGCCATGGATGGTCGCGGAGTCGTAGTCGTACTGGTGCTTGGTCGGCTCCTGCGGCTTGGGCTCAATGAGCAGGGGTCCCTTGAAGCCGATCCGGTGCTTGTGCTCGGCGACCATCGTCAGGAACCGGGCCAGCTGCGCCTCCTCGCGCGCGAGGTCCGTGTTGAGCAGCGTCTCGTAGCCTTCCCGGCCGCCCCACAGGTTGTAGTTGGCGCCACCCAGGCGATGCGTGGCTTCCAGCATGGCCTTGACCTGAGCCGCCGCGAACGCGAACACCTCGGGGTCCGGGTTGGTAGCGGCTCCCGCCGCATAACGCGGATGGCTGAACAGGTTCGCCGTCCCCCACAGGAGCTTGACGCCGGTCCGGGCCATGTGCGCCTCGATCAGACCGATGACCTCGTCGAGGTTGGCCTGCGTCGCCTTGAAGGTGGCTCCCTCGGGGGCCACGTCGCGGTCGTGGAAACAGAAGAACGGCACGCCGAGCCTGGCAATGAATTCGAAGGCCGCGTCGAGCTTGGCGCGGGCCGCGATCATCGGGTCCAGGCGGGGATCATTCCAGGGTCGGTCGAACGTGCCAGCTCCGAAGACATCGGACCCAGGCCAGGCGAACGAGTGCCACAGGCAGACCGCGATCCGGAGGTGATCCTCCATCCGCTTGCCCAGGACCAGCCGATCGGGTTCGTAGATCTTGAACGAGAGTGGCTCGTCCGATTCGAGCCCGCCAAACGGGATCGGCCCCGCCACCTCCCCGAAGAACCCCTCGCCCATGACCTGATCTCCTCCTGCGACGACTCCTCAAGCCTCAGCCAGTCTACCGCACATTTGTGCGAGAGGAACACAAACCAGTGGTCGGCGATGCGGCCGACCCCCGTCAGCCCGCCTCGAACGAGCGCTTGGAGAGCCCGTAGAAGTAGCCTTCGATCGTGTACTCGGGCTTGCGGTCCGGTCTGGCGGCCGCTCCGAGGGTCACGAACAGCGGCGCGAAATGCTCCACGGTTGGGTGCGCGTAGGGCATGCCCGGCGCCTTCTCCCGGAAAGCGAACAGCGTGTCGAGATCGCCGCGGTCCAGTGCCTCGGTCGCCCACTGGTCGAAGTCGATCGACCACTGCGGGGCGCCCGGCTTGCCCCTGAAGTATTCGTGGATGAACGGCAGGCCATGGGTCAGGAAACCACTGCCCACGATCAGCACGCCCTCGTCGCGCAGCGGTGCCAGCCGCCGACCCACCTCGAACAGGTGCGCCGGATCGAGGTCCGGCATGGACATCTGGAGGACAGGGATGTCCGCGTCCGGGTACATCGCCTTGAGCGGCACCCAGGCGCCGTGGTCAAGCCCGCGCGTCTCACGGGCCAGCACCGGCTCGCTCGACGGCATCAGCGCCTTGATCCTGGCCGCCAGTTCCGGAGCACCGGGAGCGTTGTACGTCATCTCGTAGTAGTGCTGTGGAAAGCCGTAGAAGTCGTAGACCAGCGGAACCGGCCGAGTCGCGCTGATCGCCATCGGCGCGGTCTGCCAATGGGCGCTGACGATGAGGATGGACGACGGGCGGGCCATCGCATTTGCCCAGCCGCTCAGCTCACCCATCCACTCTGCATCCTCAAGCAGCGGCGGGGCACCGTGCCCAAGGTAGATGGCTGGCATGGGGCGGGCGGACTCTGCAGCGACGGCGTCTGCGGCAGGCTTGGGCATCGCGATTGTCGTCTCGTTCAACTGCGTGGTCCTTCGGCGCGGCCGCCATGTCGCGGATAGATGACCAAGATCCGACCTGGCTCGTCACCGATGTTTTCAACGTCGTGCGGGACGCTTGGATCCCAGGCCAGATAGTCGCCTGGGCCGAGTTCGATGACGTGCTCGCCCTGGCTCATTCGCCAACGCCCGGCGAGCACGAGGTGGTGCTCGTCGCCGGTGTGCGCATGGACGCCCGTGCTCCCGCCAGGCGGCACCGCGGCCTCGATGATGCAAAGATCGCGCGACGTCCCACCGTCGACCTCGGTCGCCTCGGAATCCGCCAGGGTGAAGACCCGCGGTCGTTCGGCTGACCGCACCACCCTCGGGGACGGTGCCGAATCGAGCAACAGCCAAGCCGGCGGCACCTTCACAGCTGCCGCGATGGCGACGAGCGCGTCAAGCGACGGCACGGCTTTTTCATTCTCGATCTGCGACAGGTAGCCGAGATTGAGCCCGCTCGTCTCGCTGACCTGGGCGAGCGTCATGGCGCGTGCCTTGCGCCAGTGGCGGACCTCCCGGCCCACCTGGACGCACGCGACGCTCTTGTCCCGGGGTTCGATCTCAGACAACCTATTTGACCTCCAGCAGAGTCTAGGATAGGGGTACCGCCGCGTGCAAGCCCACCGAGTGGTCATCGATCTTTGCCTATCACAAACAGCTATTGACATGGGCCAGCTACGACAGTATGCTATCAGCAAGATAGTGTTGCTATCGAGCATATACGGCGCAGCAGGAAGGCACCCAATAATGAGCACCTGGACCATTGATCCCACCCACTCGCAGGTCGGCTTTGCCGTGCGGCACATGATGATCTCCACCGTGCGCGGCCAGTTTCGCGACATCAAGGTGGCGATCGAATTCGACGAAGCCAACCCGGAACGCTCGACTGTCAAGGCGCGCATTGCTACGACCAGCATCGACACCGGGGCCGGTCAGCGCGACGACCATCTCCGCTCGGCGGACTTCTTCGATGCCGCAACCTACCCAGAGATCGTGTTCAGCAGCACCTCGATCGAGCGCGCTGGCGATGGGTACCGGATCCACGGTGATCTGACCATCCGGAACCAGACGCGGCCGGTGGTGCTCAGCAGCGAGTTCCATGGGACTGTCGCCGGCATGGACGGGGTCCGACGCGCCGCGCTGACTGCGCAGACGAAGATCAGCCGCAAGGACTGGGGCCTCGGCTGGAATGTTGCCCTCGAGAGTGGCGGCTGGCTGGTCAGCGACGAGATCCGCATCGAGCTCGACATCGCCGCGACCGAGGTCGCCGAGCGCGCGGCACCCGAGAAACTCGCGGCCTGACCGTCCGCCCGGGCACCGGCCCGACGAGCACCGGCCCGACTCACGGCCGAGGCCGGTGCTCCTCGAAGGCGCGGTTTCCGCGCAGATGAGCGCGGAAACGTCCGACTTCGCGCACCAAACGCGCCGGGTCGGCCCGCTCCATAAGGGATCTATCGAATGAGTGCGCCCGGGAAGCGGACCGGCGTGAGCCTCGTTCGGTAACCTCGCCACGCCGGACGTTCCACCGTTCGTCTAGATCTGGAATGCGCCCGCAGGGACCGCGGTCGTCGAACGATCTGGCGCCTGTCACCGGTCGCCCGTGCGAGGGGTGGCCATTGCGCCGAGCTCATCCCGCGCGATGAGGTGCCAGGCAAGCCACGCGCCCAAGAGACAGGACGCGCTCGCAAGCATGACGGCCAGCTCCAATGACCGGGAGACCAGGTTCCCGCCGAGGAGCGAGCCGATCGGGTACCCCGTTCCGTTGAGGGCAACGGACACCGCGAAGGCACGACCCATCCATGCCGGGTCCGTTCGTCGCTGACGGAGCGTGAAGAGCGCGATGTCGATGGGGCCGTAGGTGAAGCCGACCACGGCCATCGCCACCATCACCAGTACCAGGCCACCCTGCGGCAGCAGCAGGCTGATGCCGCCGGCGGCCGCGAGCATCGACCACGTCAGCCAGCTCCGTTCTCGCCCGCGGCTCTGGCGCCGCCCGAACACAAAGGCCGCGATGCCCCCCGCGACGGCCATGACGGCCCATGCGATGCCGACGACCGCGGGACCCGTGCGGAGTCGGTCGAGCAGGATCACAGGCACGACGATCGCAAGCACGCCGGCTGCACCGTAGAAGGTGGTCATCGTCAGGGCCAGGCCGCGCAGGATCGGGCTATGCCAAGTGTAGCGGAGGCCCTCCCAGGCGTCGCGCAGCACACCGGAGGTTGATCCCGAGCGAACGGACGGCTCGCGGATCCGGGCTACGACAGCGGCCGCGACGACGAGCAGCGCAGCGATCGCGAGGAGAGCGGTCGGCGCACCCAGCAGCTGCACCATCACCCCGGCGGCCGGGGGTCCGATCAGGCTCGCGACCACGAAGCCGTTGGAGTCCAGCGCGTTGACGCGCTCCCACAGCGGCTGCGGCACCAGGACGGGGAGCAGGCTTCGCAGGCCGCTCAGGCTCAGAGGGGTGGTCAACGCAGCGATTGCCACGATGCCGACGAGGAGCCACGGCGGGAGAGCGTCGAGAGCCGACAGGCCGGCGATCGCCGCCAGGGCGACCCCGCTTAGGAGGTAGTCGGTGATCACCAGGCGGGTCCGCCCATGGCGATCCAGGAGTGCGCCGGCGATCGGCCCGGCGAGGATCGCCGGAGCCGTCGCTGCAAACGCCACGATCCCCGCCAAGGGGGGTGACCCGTACCCCTCCAGCGCAAACAGGATCAACGCGACGCTGGTCATCGATGCCGCGATCCGGGCCAGCGTCATAGCGATGAGGATTCGGCCGACGGAGGGCAGGCGGAACAGTGACGCGTACGACGCGCGTTGCTCGGTCATCAATTCCTCAACTCCAGGCAGCCCCCGGGTCGGTGGGTCTGGGGCCTCTCCGCAGCTCTCCGCTTGGACCTCCAAACGTAGCACCGCAAGCGGATAGACCGCAGCGCCGCCACCGCCAGCGGCAGCCTGGGGAAATCGGCGAGGCTCATGGTGCCATCGTACGTCGAGCCGGAAATCGGATGGACATGGACACGAACATGTGTCCCACATGTGATACGCTCCCGGCATGTCATCGATGATCCAGGTCAGGAACGTGCCGGAACGATTGCACCGCGAGCTCGTCAAGCGCGCGATGCGCCGGGGCCAGACCCTGACGCGGTACATCGAGGAGCTCCTGGAGCGGGAAGTAGCGAGGCCACCGGCTGATGAGGTGTTCGACCGGATCGAGGCGGCTCCGCCCGCCCGGCTCGGCCGACCGGCCGCCGATCTGATCCGCGAGGACCGCGAGGGTCGCGAGGGTCGCGCGGCCCGGGAGACGACCTGAGGACCATCGTCGCCGACGCGTCGGCGCTGCTCGAGTACCTGCTGCAGACGGAAGCCTCGCCGGCGATCGGCGACGTCTTCCGCTTGGGTGACACCGATCTCCGGGTGCCGGCCCTGTGCGACATCGAGGTGGCCGCCGGCCTGCGCCGGGCCATCCTCCGGGACCTCTTGTCGGCGGAGCGAGCGGACCTGGCCCTGGAGCACTACCTGCTGATGCCGCTCTCGAGGCACGACCACCGAGGGCTCCTGCCCCGGGTGCTCGAGCTGCGATCGAACTTCAGCGCGTACGATGCCTGCTACGTCGCGCTCGCCGAAGGGCTG
>JANNQZ010000389.1:0-3559 GCA_031401015.1 Chloroflexota bacterium
TGGCGGCGATTCGGGCGGGGGTCGTGGGTGACTTCGCGATCATCACGGAGCCGTCGAACATGGACCTCGTGGTGGCTCACGCCGGCGCGATCACGTTCCGATTGACCGTTCCGGGTCGGGCCGCCCATGCATCACGCCGGCGCAATGGCGTGTCTGCGCTCGACAAGCTGTGGGTACTGGCTCGTGCCCTCGAGGCGGACGAGACGCGCCGCAACGACGCCGAGACCGATCCGCTGATGACGGCACTCGGCCTGCCGTATCCGACGATCATCGGGATGGTGGCCGGCGGGGAGTGGGCGTCGACCGTGCTCGATCGCGTCGTCGCCGACGGCCGCTACGGGGTCCGGCTGGGCCAGTCCGAAGCCGACGCCGAGGCGGAGCTGCGGGAGTGCATCACCGCCGCCTGCGCCGGCGACGAATTCCTGCGCGATCATCCGGCGACGGTCGAGATCAACGGCGGGCGGTTCGGCTCGGCGCAGGTTCCATCGGATCATCCGTTGCCGGTCGGCCTGGCAGAGACGATCGAGGAGGTGACCGGGCGCCGGCCCGCCCTGTTGGGGGAGCCGTACGGTGCCGACATGCGGCTGTTCGTGAACGTGGGCGGGACACCGTGCGTCATCTTTGGGCCGGGCCACGTGGACGTCGCGCACAGTGCCGATGAACATGTCCCGCTCGATCAGGTCGAGGATTGCGCGCGAGTGCTCGCAAGGTGGGTGCGGCGCGAGTTCCTGCCGCGGAGTTAAACCAGTTGCGGCACGGGCTTTCGGATCAGCTCGCGGAGCTGTTCTCCGTCCGGCCGGACGAGGGCGTTGACCCGATCGCGAGCGACGTCCGCGACGATGATCTGACCGATCTCTGTCCTGACCACGGAGAACAGGCCGAGCTCCAGCATCCGCTGGGTCTGGCGCTCGTTGTCCTCGCTCGGCGTGACGTAGTGAAGCGAATCGGCCTGGTAGCGATGCATCAGGAATAGCTGGATCAGGGTCATGAGTCGCCGGCGTCGGACGGGTGGCGCCGTGATCTGGTCACGGATGGACAGGATGCTGCGGCCGCGTCGATCGCCGATCGAGGCGAAGATCACGCTGGCGAGCGTTTCGCTGGCCTCGTCGAGCACGCGAAGGCCCAGGAGGTCAGAGCCCGCCGTATCCGGCCGCAGCTCGACCCGGATCCGTCCGGGTCGATGCCAGTGGGCGCCCCAGTCCGCCAGCCACGCCTCGAGGGTTGCGGTTGGTACCTCGGTCTGGACGAGGTGCTGGTGCTGGGTTGACCCCTTGCCCATCGCCTTCGTCGCGGCCGTTCGCCCGGAGACGGCCATCAAGGCTGCATCCTGGCGGTCTCCGCCCACGAGCGTCTGCGGCGTCCTGTACGGCGATTCGAGTAGGCGGAACTTGCGCTGGAGGCGGGCCAGGGCGAGCATCCCGTCGTCGCGCAACGCGGTCGCGAACTCCTCGGCGGCGAGCCCGTCGATCTGGTGGCCGCCATAGGTGATGAAATTGAACACAAACCCGAGCCCGCCCAGCTCGTCCGGGAAGCTGCGCATCTCATCGTCGGTCAGCCCGGTCGTGTCCCAGTTGAACGACGGCGACAGGTTGTACGCCAGCATTTTGTCCGGATACTCGGCATGGATGGCGCTCGCGAACTGACGGGCGTCATCGAGATTCGCGGTCTTCGTCTCCATCCACAGGAGGTCCGCGAACGGGGCTGCCGCGAGCGACTTGGCGATGGCGTAGTCAATCCCGCCCTGGACCTGGTAGTAGCCGTCCGGCGTCCTGGGGAGCTCGGGATCCCACGTGATCTGGATGCCGAGGGCATCCGACCTGTCGCGAATCTCCGAGAAGGACGCGCGTCGCGCGAACGCGCGCCACGCATCGATCGTCACGTCGAACGACTCGCCTTCGCCAATCCGGCGTTCGAGCGTTCGGGCGATCGCGTCGCCATAGGTGGTGAGGCCGGCTTCGGCCTGCCAGGTCTCGGCGTAGCGGGCCTCGATGCCGTCGAGCTGGCCGTCGAGCTGGCCGTCGAACGTCGCGCCGCCATCTGCGCCGAGCGCGACCAGGGCGGTCTGCTCCACAAGGGCCAGCAGCCCAACCCGGGCGAGCCACTCGCGGGCCTTGCGATCCTCGGCCTCGGGAACCGCTGACAACAGGTGGCCTCGGACCTGGTCCAGGCCTAGATCATGCAAGGTTCGCTGGATCGCCAGGAAGCCCACCCGATAACTCGGCAACGCGACGTTTGTCGCGCCCAGGATGAACGGCTGGTCGCGCTCGTCGCTGCGGCTGTCGATGAAGGTGGCCGACTCTGCGTCGGTCCGGGCGACGATGATCCCCGCCACGCCCATGATGTCGAGCTGGAAGCGCGCCGCATTGAGCCGCTTGTTCTGCTCCTCCTGGGCGACCAGCACCTTGCCCGCCTGATGGCCGCATTTCTTCGCCCCGGGCTTCTGATCCTCGATGTGGTAGCCGGGCACGCCGGCCTCCACGAACCGGCGAACCAGGTTTCGCACGTGGGCGTCGCCGCCGTGCCCCGTGTCGGCATCGGCGATGATGAACGGACGGAAGTCGACTTCCGGGGTGGCATGGCGCTGCTCCATGGTCATCCGCGAGCGCGCGAAATGCTGGTTCCGGTCAGCGGCGAGGAGCGCGCGCACCAGGCCGGCAGCCTCGTCCGGGACCTGGCTGAGCGGATAGCTCGCGAGGTCGGGACCGGGATCCTCGGCACGAGAGCCCTTGGCCGACGTTGCCCAGCCACCCAGGTAGATGGCCTCGATCCCCATCCGCTTCAGGACGACCGCCTGCCCAGGTGAGTAGGGGCCAAAGGTGGTGATCTGCCGGCGCTCTGCGAACAATTCGCGCAGCCGCGTGTAGAACCCCTCGGCGGCCGTTCGCGCCACGGCGTAGTCGGTCTCGATCGTGCCCTGCTGGGCGGCGACCTCACGCGGCGCGTACAGCCGGACGATCCCATCGAACCGGGCGCGCGCGAACCATTCGCGGGCCGCGGCCTCCTGCGCTTCGAACGTGTTCATCGTGGCCGTGGCGCCCAATGGTCGATGGTCATTCGTTGCCGTGATCGCGCTGGCAGTCGTCCGGGCACTGGCATTCGGACCAGGAGCTATCCGGGAGTCGGCGGAGGCCAAGGATCGAGCCGTCATCATCGCGGGCGAGGCCAAGGACCCAGAGGTGTGACGGCTCCAGGGTGCCGAGGGACAGGTCAAAGGTGTCTCGGGCATCGGCGGCGGTTGGCATCTGGGGCGCTCCTTCGTTTGCGTGGCGGCGGAAGCAGGAGCCTACGATGCCGGCTATCATCCGTCCAATCGAATGTTCTGCTCAGTAATATCAACGATATCTATCGACGCGGTGCGCCTCATGCTCTATGGCCAGATCGAAGCGTTCATCGAGATCGCGCGGCAGGGGAACATGCGCCGAGCCGCCTATGCGCTCTCGATCAGCCAGCCAGCCCTGACCGCCCGGCTCCAGGCGCTCGAGGCGGACCTGGCCACCTCGCTGTTCCGGCGCTCCCACGCGGGGATGGTGCTGACCCCTGCCGGGCGCGCCTTCCTGCC
>JANNQZ010000390.1:0-1879 GCA_031401015.1 Chloroflexota bacterium
CGGAAGGACATGATCGGTGCGGGTGCCTCGGACTGGCTTGGTCGTGAGAGGACGTTCGAGCACCCAGGAATGCCACACCAGGCTCTGCCCGTCCGCCCTGGCGCAGAAGGGAGCGTGCCACAGATCCCGCCGTCCATCCTCGATCCATGGGACGATTGGCGCCACACCCGGGTCCGACCCTTCCCAGCAAGCCAGGAGGTCCCAATGGATCGCTTCGAACCCAACCTGCGCATCCCCGGCCCAACCGGCCTCCCACCCAGCGTCCGTGAGGCCGGCGCGCGGCAGATGATTAACCATCGCGGGCCGGAATTCGCGGCGATGCTCGGGCGGATCCTGGCCGGGATGAAGCCGTTCTTCGGCACGACGAGTAACATCGCGATGATCACGACCGCCGGGACCGGCGGACTCGAAGCGGCTGTTGTGAATACCCTCTCCCCGGGTGATCGCGTGCTCGGCGTCTCGATCGGCTCGTTTGGTGATCGGTTCGCCAAGATCGCGCGGACCTATGGCGCCGACGTCACGAAGATCGAGGTCGAATGGGGCCAGGCGGCCGACCCGGCCGTACTCCGCGAGCACCTCCAGCGTGATTCGAGCTACCGGGCGGTCCTGCTGACCCACAACGAGACGTCGACCGGTGTGATGAACCCGATCCCGGAGCTCGCCGCGGTGATCCGTGAACTGACTCCCGAGGCGCTCATCCTGGTCGACAGCGTGTCCGGCCTGGGCGCGGTGCCGTTCGAGATGGACGCCTGGGGCGTGGACGTGGTGGTGACGGGCTCCCAGAAGGCCTGGATGGCGGCCCCCGGTCTGGCGATGATCGCCGCATCTCCACGGGCGTGGACCGCAATGGAGACCGCGACCATGCCGCGGTTCTACCTGGACCTTCGACTGCATCGCGATAGTCACGCCGGTGGCGAGACGCCGTGGACGCCGGCCATTGCCGTGGTCGCGCAGGTCGATGAAGGGATTCGGCTGATGACCGCGGAAGGGGCCGATGCCGTCTTTGCGCGCCACGAAGCGTGCGCCGCGGCCTCCCGCGCCGGTCTCGGGGCACTCGGTTTCGGGCTCTTCGCCGACCAGCGGTATGCCTCGCGAACCGTCACCGCGGCGATCGTCCCCGACGACCTCGACTGGAAGGCCTTCAACGGCGGGCTCAAGCGCCGCGGCGTCGTCCTCGCCGGTGGCCAGGGCAAGCTCACCGGCAAGATCTTTCGGCTAGGGCACCTGGGCTCCGTTACGATCGAGGAGATCCTTGGCGCAATGAGTGCCCTCGAATTTGTGTCCCTGGCGAGCGGGCGGACGTTCAGGCCGGGTTCGGCGGTGGCCGCCGCCCAGGTCGCCGCGCTGGAGTCGTACGCCGTCGCCACCCCGGCCGGCGCCGGCGCGGGTGCATGAGGGTCCTCGTCGCCGAGCCGATCGCCAGCGAGGGCGTCAATCTCCTTCGGGCCAGGCACAGGGTTGACGAACGGCACGGGCTGACACCCGACGCGCTGAAGGCGATCCTGGCTGACTACGACGCGCTCATCGTCCGCAGCCAGGTCGCCGTCGATGACGCACTCATTGCCGCCGGGGTCAACCTGGTCGTCATCGGGCGCGCCGGCGTAGGCGTGGACAACGTCGATCTGGATGCGGCGACCCGGGCCGGGATCGTGGTCGTCAACGCCCCGACCGGGAACACGATCGCGGCGGCCGAGCACACCCTCGCGCTGCTCTACGGGCTGGCGCGCAGGACAGGCCCCGCCGATGCGTCCGTCCGTCGCGGGGAGTGGCAGAGGGAGCAGTTCACGGGCCTCGAGCTGCGTGGACGGACCCTCGGGATCATCGGGCTCGGCAAGATCGGACAGGCGATCGCCGTTCCTTTCGGCTGGGGCGTCGAGCG
>JANNQZ010000391.1:0-17108 GCA_031401015.1 Chloroflexota bacterium
CTCAAGGTCGCCCATCACGGGAGCCGGACCGCCACCACCGAGGCGTTCGTGGAGGCCGTCCGACCGAGGGTCGCCGTGGCGTCGGCCGGGGCCGGCAACCCATATGGGCATCCGACCAGGGTCACCCTGGAGCGGCTGGCGGGTGTCGGGGCCCGGGTCCTGCGGACGGACCTCGACGGGACCGTCGTGATCGGCTTTGACGCCGGCGGCATCACGGTCGGAACCGAGCGCCCGCGCCCGAGGTCCACGCCCCGCCCGGAGGGGTCCCCGTCGGCGATCCGGTTTCGCTGTGCGATCCCGGTCACGGCCATCCTCCCCGAGCGCGAGGCGCCGGCGACGGAGGGGGCGCTGGCACTCCGGCGCTCGTCGCCGGCTCCGGGCGACTGGGCCAGGTCCGGTCCGGCCTCAACCGTCGGGTACCATCGGCTTGATGACCCGCTTCGGCCGCTCGGCAGTCGCCTCCCCGCCGTTCTTGTCGGATCGTCCACCAGGATCAGGCTGGGCCGGGTTCGCCCGGACGCGCGCGACCGGTCTCGTGGCAGGCCCGCCGGACACCCGCGCCACAGCCGCGTGCAGGGCGATGGTGAGCGCGGCCGTCGCCGGATCAGGTCTCATGATTCGCGTCGCGGGCGTGCTCCTCCACGCCAGGGGCGCCGCTGAATCCCGATGGCGCGCTGCCGGCAGTGAGCCGGCTGCTCCGCCCAGGAGCCGATCGTGACCACCGCGCCACTCGCCTACTTCTGGGGCGACGATGAGCTGGCGGCCGCGCGCGCGATCGAGGCGTTCGCGGCGAAGCTTGCCCTTGATACGGGGGCGCCTCCGGAGCGCTGGGACGTCCGTGGCGATCGCAACCAAGCGGCCGAACTGATTGGCCGTCTCAATGAACGGGTGGCGACGCCGGTGATGTTCGGTGGTGGCGCCCTGGCCGTGGTGACCAACCCGGGACCGCTCGTCCAGGCGGCCGAGAATCGCGCGATGTTCGTGGCGGCCCTGGGTCTGGTGGCGCCCGGCAACGGGCTGGTCATTCTCGATGCCACCCAATCGGGCGCCAGGGCCCCGTCGCAGAAGCGCCTCGCCGAAGCGGTCACGGCGGCCGGCGGCTTGATCCGCCAGTACGCGTCGCCCAAGGGTGGCGCGCTCGCGGGCTGGATCGAGGCCGAGGCCAGGGCGCGTGGCGCGACGCTGGCGTCAGGCGCCGCGAAGGCACTCGCCGAACGGATTGGCGGGTTCGTGGAACTCAACGACGTGGAGCGACGACACCAGACGCGGATGGCGTCGCTCGAGCTCGACAAACTCGCCCTCCATGGGGCCGGCGCCCCGATCACGATCGACGATGTCAGGGCCCTGGTTGCCGAAGCCGTCCCGGGGTCCATCTGGGCGTTTACCGACGCGATCGGCGAACGGCGGGTGCCGGAGGCGTTGGCGCAGCTCGAGCGCCTGCGCGACGGGACGCCCGAACCGATCCTCCTCGCCGTTTTGCATCGGCGCGTGCGGGAACTGCTGGAGCTCGGTGACCGGGTCCGTGGCGGCGAACGGCTGCCGGCGGCCGCAAAGGCCATGGGAATCACCAACGAGTTTCGGGCCAAGACACTCTTCGCTCAATCAAGGTCATGGACGTCAGACGAACTCACCGAAGCGCTCGACGGGCTGGTCGACCTCGACGCGATGGTCAAGGGGGCGCCCGGGGCGGGACAGGACGAAGCACAGCGGCGCCTCGCGTTCAGCCTGTGGGTGATGGACCGCGTGACCCACGCACGGGCGCCACTCAAACGCGGCGCCTGACGACTCGTCAGCGCCGGGCCTTCAGTCGGCGGCGGACCAGGCCTGTTCCTGGATGACCAGATCGCTCTCGATGGCGAAGACGCAACGGCCCTCCCCGAGATCGAGCAGCTCAATCAGGGCGGGGTCGATGTAGAGCTGCGAGCAGTCCTCGCACAGTCCGCCGGGGATCCCGAAGCACAACCGCTCGCTGCGGTCGGGCAGGCGGAACGTGGTATCGAATCGCGTCGTGATGAGGCGGCGGCTGCAAGTGGGACAACGGTCCCGGAGCTCTGACATGGCGCGATCCTACGGCGGGCCTCGCTGTGCCCGGCATGACCCGACGGTACCCTGCGCCCCCCGTACGAGATCGTGCGTCGAACGGCCAAAGGTCTGGCCGGGAGGTCGCGCCTATTGCACCCGCAGGACCGTACGCGCCTCCGACCAGTGCTTCTCGAGGCTGTAGTAGTCGCGCTCTGGAGGCGTGAAGATATGAACGATCACCGACCCGAAATCGACCAGCACCCAGTGGGACGCCGAGGTCCCTTCGCGCCCGACGGGCTTGATCCGTTCGTCCCGAAGGCCGCCGATGACGCCGCTCGCGATCGCCTCGAGCTGGCGCTCCGAACCGCCCGAACAGATGACAAAGTAGTCGGCCATCGTCGTCAGTCCGCCGAGGTCCAGCAGCACGATGTCGGCGGCCTTCTTGTCCTCGGCCAGCTCGACGATGCGGCGCGCGAGGTCCAATGGCGGCCGTTCGATCGCCTTTGGCCGGCGGGCACGTTTGGGCAGCCCATCGGCATTTGGGCCGGTCAGCGTTTCGGCGGGGACGGCTGGATCGGTCACGATTGGGCGTTCCTCCTCGGGTTCCGGTACAGGCCATGTTCGTCGATGTAGGCCGCCACCGCATCCGGCACGAGGTAGCGGAGCGATCGACCCAGTGCGGAGCGGCGTCGCAGGTCGGAGGCCGACAGCCGGACATGCGGTCCATCCAGCAGGACCACGCGCTCGGCGAGGTCCGGGAAATGCTCGACCGCCAGGTCCATCGTGGCCTCCGGGTAGCCGTCGCGCGGCGCAACGGCGACGCGTGCCAGCTCCACGATGCGTCGGGGATCACGCCACGTCGGGAGGCCCGCGAACGCATCTGCCGACATGATCAGGGTCAGATCAGGGCTTTGTTCGCCCCTTGCCAAGGCGGCCGAATGAAGCGCCTCGAGCGTATCCACGGTAAATGACGGTCCGACACGGTCGAGTTCCATTCGTTCGACCGCGAATCGGTCATCGCCCGTGATCGCCAGTTGGACCATGGCGAGTCGATCGGCGGTCGATGTCACGACCCTGTCGGGCTTGTGCGGCGGCTGGCCGGCCGGGACGAAGAGCACGCGCGCCAGCCCGAGCGCCTCGAACGCTTCCTGGGCAACCGCCAAATGTGCGACGTGGATCGGGTCGAACGTTCCACCGAACACCCCGATTGACCGCGCGATTTCGGTCACACGCGCTCCCAGGGCTGAGCCTCCCATTCGAGTTCGACCGATCCAATCCGGACCGGATCACCTGCCGCGATCCCGGCGCGGCGGAGCTCCCGGTCGATCCCCTGGCGGGCCAGTTCGCGCTGGAACCGCTCAGCCGATTCCTCGACGTCGAAGTTGGTCTGGGCAGCCGAGCGCTCGATTCGACGGCCGCGGACGCGGATGACCCCGTCGGGATCCCGCTCGACGCTGAACCCATCGTTCATCGCCTCGATTCGATGCACGACAACCCCCGCGGGCTCCGGCGGCTCATCGAACTCAGCGGCGGCCGGCAGGAGCCCCGCGATCCGGTCGCGGAACGGACCCACGTCGCGGCCGTGGGCCGCGGACAGCGCGACCGCCTCCACCTGCTCCGCGGCGCGTGCGCGCTCGAACGCCGGCCAGGCCGCCTGGGCTGCCGGCAGATCCATCTTGTTGAACGCAACCAGCATCGGCTTGGCGAGCAGCGCGGGGTCGTGGGCGCGAAGCTCCCCCCGGATCACTTCGTAGTCCCATTCGGGATCGCGCGCCCCGCCGTCGATCACATGGACCAGGACTCGCGTCCGCTCGACGTGTCGAAGAAACGCGTGACCCAATCCCGCACCGCTGCTGGCGCCCTCGATCAGGCCAGGAACGTCCGCGATCGTGGGGCGCCGCTCGTCCTCCTCGCCGAGGTCCATGACCCCGAGATTTGGCTCGAGCGTCGTGAACGGGTAGTCGGCGATCTTCGGCTGGGCGGCGGTGACGGCTGCCAGGATCGTCGACTTGCCGGCATTGGGCAACCCGACGAGCCCGATGTCGGCGATCAACCGCAGTTCGAGCCGCAGCCAGGCCTCGACGCCCGGCTCACCCTTCTGGGCGTGCTTCGGTGCCTGGTGGGTGGACGACTTGAAATGGGTGTTGCCGAGGCCCCCACGACCGCCGGCCGCGACCAGCACGATCTGCCCGACCGCCACGAGGTCCGCAACAAGCTCCCCCGTTTCGTCGCCGTAGACCGCGGTCCCGGGTGGTACGTCGAGGATCGAGTCATCCCCCGCGCGACCATGGCGCCGGGCCCGGGT
Organism: Chloroflexota bacterium; assembly: GCA_031401015.1. Lineage (GTDB taxonomy): Bacteria > Chloroflexota > Limnocylindria > Limnocylindrales > CSP1-4 > SPCO01. The sequence continues at coordinate 4,328 of JANNQZ010000391.1, forward strand.
CCCGCGACCACCCGGTGTCGCGCGGTAGTGGCGCTTCTGGGAGAAGTCGCGAAGCGTTGTCTGGCCGGCGTCGACGCGAAGGAAGATGGAACCGCCGCGGCCGCCGTCCCCGCCATCTGGTCCGCCGCGCGGCACGTGCGCCTCCTGGCGGAAGGTCGCGGCCCCGTCGCCACCATCGCCGGCGCGGACCCAGATCTTCACGCGGTCAAGGAACATCAGGGCCATTCTCGCACGGTGATGGCGTTGCGCCGCCCCACGACCGCCGGGCGAGCGGCAGGCTTCGGGAGTCGCTCAGCTGGGGTCGATCAGAGGTACTTGAGCGGATTGACCGGGGTGCCCTGGTGCGGCAGCCCCAGCCAGACCTCGAGGTGGAGGTGCGGGCCGGTCGACCGGCCACTGGACCCGATGCGGCCAACCTGCTGGCCGGCCGAGACCGCCTGCCCGCTGCCCACCGACACCGCCGACATGTGGTTGTAGGTGGTGTAGAGACCCGAGCCGTGGGCCACCCAGACCTGGTACCCGCCGCCGTTGCCTTTCCAGCCCGCGAAGACGATCGTCCCCTCCGCGGTCGAGCGCACCGTGGACCCATAGTCGGCCGCGATGTCCAGCCCATAGTGCCCGTAGCGGTAGTACTGGCTGATGTAGTTGCCGCCGCCGACCACCGGCCAACGAAACGCACCACCGCTGTAGTTGGCGGGCGGCCGGACTGAACCTCCCCCGCCACCGCCCGACGAGACGGCGCGCGGCTGTGGCTTTGGAACGGGGATCCCCTTGCCGATGGCGCCGGGGATCGCCAGGACCTGCCCGACCACCAGATTGGGATCGGTTAGCTGATTGGCCGCGAGAATGTCGGCCTCGTCAACATTGAAACGGGCAGCCAGACCGGCGAGGGTGTCGGACGTCTTGACGGTTAGGACGAGACCGCTGACCGGCGGGATCTTCAGAACCTGTCCCAGTCGAAGGTCGTCTTTGGAGGTAAGGCTGTTCGCCCACCACAGGGTCATCATCGAAACGCCGAACTTCGAGGCGACCCCGGTGAGCGTGTCGCCGGCCTTGACCTTGTACGTCTCGATCAGAGCGCTGCCGTCGGCCACGGTCGTCCTGACCGCGACCGGCTTGAGCAGGGTGCCATCGTCAAGGTACGGGCCGGACGCGCGGGCTGCCGCGGGCGCAGCAGCGGCCTCCGTCGCGGCGGCGGCCTCGGCGACTCCAGCGGCCTCGGCGACTCCTTCCGGCGCCGCCCCATCCACGGACCGCAGCCCCGCAACTGAACCCGTCGCTTCCGAGGAGCGGATCCGGTTGGCCTCGAAGCCCTCGATCGCCAGCCAGTCGGGTGGCGGTTCGGCCTCGGTGATCGTGCCCACGCGATCCACTCCCCCACCGACGGTGAGGCGCACCTCAGAACCGGTGTCAGACGTGTTCCCGATGGCCGCCAGGGGTTTCCCGGAGGAGATGCCGATGGCGGAGGCGCTCAGCAGGATCGCCGCGGCGACAAGCGCCACGGTGCGCTCGTGCCCGACCCGGGCGATCAGCGAGATCCGGGCCTGGCGGGCCGGGAGGGTTGCGATGTCCCTACCAGCGACAGTGCGGATTCGTCCATCAGGTCGCCACGCGCTGCGGGACCATGCGGCGGCGGCTCGAAGGCGACGTTCCGGATAGAGCTCGGCGAGGCGGCCGACCGCGAGGGCCAGCATGCGCGTGACTCGTGAACCGGATGGGCGGCGCAGGCGTCCGATGGCGCGCTGCACGCCAACCGATGCGTTCAGCAATATGGTCTCCTGGCGTTTGGACGGTCCGGGGGCGCTGGGGTCGCCGGTGATGGAGTCTCAGGCGGACCGTCCGGGGTCGCGGTATAGAGCTGGGGTTCTCTTCTACGCGGCCGACGCCCGTTTCAACGGGCTTACGACATCGTCGCGAACCCTAACACGAGTCTTGCAGATCGGGCAACCCGCCAGTTAGCGCGACGGCAAGACACACGCCCGCGAGTCTCTTTAGCCGTCCAGGCTCTTCGTCAGCGATCCCAGGAATTCGACGTTCGACTGTGTCTTCGCCAGCCGGTTGAGCAGGATCTCGATCCCCTCGTTGGCTCCGACGGCGGACAGCATCCGACGCATCGTCCAGACCATCTTGAGGGTGCCCTCCTCGAGCAGCAGTTCCTCGCGACGGGTCCCGGAGCGCTGGACATCGATCGACGGGAAGATCCGCTTCTCGGCCAGCTTGCGGTCGAGGATCAGTTCAGAGTTACCGGTGCCCTTGAATTCCTCGTAGATGACATCGTCCATCCGCGAGCCGGTGTCGACGAGACAGGTCCCGACGATCGTGAGCGACCCGCCCTCCTCGATGTTGCGGGCCGCTCCGAAGAAGCGCTTGGGCGGATAGAGGGCAATCGGGTCCAGGCCGCCGGACAGCGTCCGACCCGACGGTGGCAAGGCCAGGTTGTATGCCCGCGCCAGCCGCGTGATGGAGTCAAGCAGGATGATCACGTCTCGTCCGGTTTCGACCTGGCGCTTCGCGATCTCCAGCGCCATCTCCGCAACGTGGGTGTGGTTCTCGGTCGGCTCGTCGAAGGTGGAGCTGATGACCTCGCCCTTCACACTCCGGCGCATGTCCGTGACTTCCTCCGGCCGCTCACCGATCAGCGCGACCATCAGCAGGATGTCCGGGTAGTTGGTGCTGACGCCATTGGCGATCTGCTTGAGGAGCATCGTCTTGCCAGCCTTCGGCGGGCTGACGATCAGGGCGCGCTGGCCCTTCCCGATCGGGTTGACGAGGTTGATCAGGCGCTGGCTCAGGTTCTTCGGGTCCGTCTCCAGGTTGATCAGCACGTCCGGATGGACCGGGGTCAGGTCACCGAAGACCGGGCGTTGGCGAGCCGTCTCGGTATCGACGCCGTTGACCGAATCGACCCGGAGCATGCCCCAGTACTTTTCGGCCTCTCGCGGCGCGCGGACGGCTCCGGTGACACGGTCGCCGACGCGCAACCCGAACCGGCGAACCTGGCTGGAACTGACGTAGACGTCATCGGGGCTGGGCAGCAGGCCGTGGCGGCGCATGAACCCGAAGCCCTCATCGACGATGTCGAGGATGCCGCTGGCGTAGTCGTGACCGGCCCGTTCGGTCTGCCCGCGGAGGATCTGATCGACCAGGTCGTCCTTGCGCTCGCCCTGCGCGGTCTCGATCTGGAGTTCGCGCGAGACCTGTCGAAGTTCAGTGACGCTCATCTCGCGGAGATCGGCCACATCGAGATCGTTCCGCTCGCGGGCGGCCTCGATCTCCAGCTGCTCCTCGTATTCGGTGACGGGGGCGCGGCCGCCGCCTCCCATCGGTGGACGTCGGCGGGGGCGCCGGTTGCGGGAGCGGTCGCGCTGGTCGGGGCCGGGAGTGGGCATGAGGGGAATGGTCACCTGCGGGTGAGTGGACCGGGCGGATGGTGCGCGCGGAATCGCTGCCGCAGCGCGGTTGCCGGTCGGGATGACGAGAGAATAGACGCGCATCGGCGGCGCGTCAATACGATGTACTCGTTCAGTACGTCCGTTACACATCCGACGACTTCCACGATCAATTGCCGGCGATCTTCGTGGACGAACCGACGTACGGTGCGGACCTCGGCAATCCAGTGCAGGTCAGCGGCTCAGCCAACGTCTTCGAAGCCGTCTTCCTGGTCACCCTCCTGGACGGGGCCCGCGGCACGATCGCCGAGGTTCGGGCGATGGCGACCTGCGGCACGGGTTGCCGTGGCACCTTCGAGGTGACGTTGCCGTATTCCGTCACGGAGGCCGGTTGGGGCACGCTGCGCGTCTGGGACGGGTCGGCAAGGGACGGCAGCCCGGAAAATGTGCGCGATACCCGGTGTGGCTGACCCCGGCGGAGTAGCGGGCGAAGCGGCGTCACGCTGCGGCTGAGCGAGGCGATGCGAGGCGGCCTACCATCAGCGTCCGCCGCACGAGGCAACAAGTGTTGGGTCGACGTGCCGGGCGATCGTCGGTTGGGCGACGATTCAAGGAGGCCAGGATGCCCGAGCTCGGCCGCTGATGAACCGGCTTCGTGGTCGGGTCTGCGTGGTCACCGGTTCGACCGGGATCGGCGCTGCCGGCGCCTCTCGACTGGCGGCCGAGGGTGCATCCGTGTTCATCGTGTCGCGCACCGCCCAGCATGCACAGGCACTCGCCGAGGACCTGGTCGCCGCCGGCGGCGTGGCGGCGTGGGCAGCTGCTGACCTGGCGGTGGAACCCGAAGCCGATCGGGCGATCACCCTCGCCATCCAGCGCTTCGGGCGTATTGACGGCCTGTTTGCGGTCGCCGGCGGCAGTGGCCGGCGGTTCGGGGACGGCCCGATCCACGAGGTCACGGCCGCTGGCTGGGACCGGACGATCGCGATCAACCTGCGCAGCCAGGCACTCACCTGCCGGGCCGTGGTCCGCCAAATGCTGGCCCAGGAACCGAACAGCTCGGGGACTCGAGGCTCGATCCTGCTGATGGGCAGCGTCACCGCGACCGACCCGGCGCCCGAATTCTTCGCGACCCACGCCTATGCGGCCGCCAAGGGCGCTACGACCGCGCTGATGACGACCATGGCCGCGACCTACGCCCAGCAGCGAATCCGCGTCAACTTGGTTGCCCCGTCGCTCACCGCGACGCCGATGGCCCAGCGAGCCGCCGATGACGCGGCGATTCGGGCCTACGCGCGGCGCAAGCAGCCGTTGGCCGGCGAACTGATGGACCCCGACGAAGTCGCCCATGCCGCCGTCTATTTCCTGTCGGACGAGTCGCGCGTGGTCACCGGGCAGCTGCTCAAGATCGACGGCGGCTGGTCCGTGCTGTCCGTCTCGCCCGAACCTGCGTCGGACGCGCGGTGAGCCTGGTCACCGATGCCCCCCGGATCGCGGTCGTCGATGTCTGCGTGATTGGCGCGGGGTCGGCCGGCTCGACGGCCGCCACCGCGGCGGCCCGATCCGGGGCGTCGGTGCTGCTGATCGATCGCCTTCCCTTCCTCGGTGGAACGAGCACGGCAGTCCTTGACACGTTCTACGGCTTCTACACGCCCGGATCGAGGGTACGCAAGGTCGTGGGTGGGATCGCTGACGAGATCGTGACGGTGCTCCGAACCCTGGGTCAGGTGATCGAGCGCCCCAACACCTACGGCGCGGGCACCGGCGTCACCTATCTTGCCGAGCACCTCAAGGTCGCCTGGGAGCAACTGGTGACCGCGTCCGGCGCCCGGATCCTGCTCCACGCCATGCTCCAGGCCGTTGAGGTGACCGATGGCCGCGTGTCGTCGGCCGCGATCGCAACACGGGCCGGCCTGGCGCGGGTGGATGCCCGGATCTTCATTGATGCGAGTGGCGACGCCGACCTGTGCGCGTTCGCTGGCTTCGGCCACGAGATCGCCGGCGAACTGGACCCGGCCCAGACCCTGACCACAACGTTTCGGATGGCCAACGTGGATCTCGAACGACGGCGTGCGATTCCAAAAGGCGCGTTCCACCAGTTGATGGCGGAGGCGGCCGAATCTGGCGAGTACGACCTGCCACGCCGTGAGGGCAGCGACCACATCACCCCGGTCGATGGGGTGATCGCCACGATCATGACCCGGCTGGACTCGTATCGCCGCGATACGGATGCGCGGATCGTCAACGCCACCGATCCCTGGTTCCTGACCAAGGCGGAGATGGCCGGCCGGCGCCAGGCGCTCGAGTACGCGCGCTTCCTGCGCGACCGCGTACCCGGCTACGAGCACGCGTCGCTCGTCGCGCTGGGCACCCAGATCGGCGTCCGCGAGACGCGGCGGGTCTACGGCGATTACCGGCTGACTCGCGACGACGTTCTCGCCGCGCGCCAGTTCGAGGATCAGATCGGGCTGTGTGGCGCGCCGATCGAGGACCATCACCAAGGCGCTGACACGGTCTGGCAATACCTGCCGGACGGCGCAGCTGTCGGGATTCCGTATCGATCGCTCGTGGTGCGCGACGCCGCAAACGTCCTGGTTGCCGGGCGGTGCTTCAGCGCGACCCACGACGCCCACGCGTCGGTGAGGAGCATGGCCCAGTGCATGGCCATGGGCCAGGCCGCCGGAACGGCCGCGGCGCTCGCGATCGCGAGCAGACTGGACCCGCGCGAGGTCGCCATCGCGGCGCTTCGCGACCGCCTGCGTGCCGACGGTGCCATCGTGGCGCTGGCCGACGCCCCGGAGACCGCGGCCTGATGCCCGTCGTTCGGACGGTCCTCGGTGACATCGCGCCCGACGACCTCGGGATCACCTACGCCCACGAACACCTCGTGATCGACGGCGGGCGGCCCGTCCAGATGGAGCCGGAGTTCGATCTCGGGGACATCGACGCGATGACCATCGAGGTGCGCGAAGCCAGGGCGCTCGGGCTTCGATCGGTCGTGGAGGCCATGCCCTGCGATGCCGGACGGAACGTGGAAAAGCTGGCCGAGTTGTCGCGGCGGAGCGGCGTCCACATCGTCGCCCCGACCGGCCTGCACCACGACCGCTACTACGGCCCACTGCACTGGAGCGCCCGAATCAGCGTGCCGGAACTCGCCGAGCTGTTCGTCGCTGACGTGATCGACGGAATCGATGCCTACGATTACGCGGGACCCGTGGTCAGGCGCACCGGGCACCGGGCCGGCGTGCTGAAGGTCGCGGGCAGCACCGGCGGACCCTCGCCGCGGGACCGGCGGGTGTTCGAGGCCGCGGCCGAGGCCCACCATCGGACCGGCGTGCCGATCCTGACCCATTGCGAAGGCGGGACCGGGGCGCTCGAGCAGGTCCGCATGCTCGCGGACCTGGGCGTCGATCCAACCCATGTGGCCCTGAGCCACGTTGACAAGGTGGTCGATCGCGGCTACCACCGCGACTTGCTGTCGACCGGCGCATTCGGCGAGTACGACCAGTCATTTCGGTGGGGCGACCGCCCCAACGGCACCATCGCGCTCCTGGGCTGGATGATCGAGGACGGCCTGGGCGACCGCCTCATGCTGGGCATGGACGCCGCACGACGACGCTACTACCGCGTTCATGGTGGCGGGCCGGGGCTCGGCTGGCTGCTCGGTGGGTTCTCCGACGCCATGACCAACGCCGGCCTGACCGAGCCGATTCGGGAGGGCCTGTTCGTCCACAATCCGGCTCGATATCTCGGGTTCCGCACCCCCAGGGACCGACCGAAGGAGGACTGATGGACGGCCACTCGATCACCATGCTCGGCACCGGGCTGATCGGCGACTTCTATACGAACACGCTTCATGGCCAGCGCGGCCGGGACCGGGTCCGGATCGTCTATTCGCGCAGCCCGGAGCGAGGCGCGGCCTTCCGCGACCGGTGGGCAATCCCCGAGTCAACCACCGACCTTTCCGCGGCGATCAACCACTCCGATACCGATGTCGTGGTCGTCGGCCTGCCCAACTTCCTGCACGAGGAAGCGATCGAGCTGGCGGCGAAGGCCGGCAAGGCCGTGCTGTGCACCAAGCCGCTTGGGCGCACGGCCGAAGAGGCGCGGCGGATGCTCGACATCGTCGAGGGGGCCGGGGTCTTCGGCGGCTATCTCGAGGACCTGTGCTATACCCCAAAGACGCTCAAGGCGATCGCGTCCGTCCGTGCGGGCGCGATCGGCGACGTGACCTGGGTCCGCTCACGCGAAACACACCCTGGTCCGCACAGCGCCTGGTTCTGGGACGGGCGGCTGACCGGCGGTGGCGCGATCATCGATCTTGGCTGCCACTGCATCGAGATCATCCGCAACTTCGTGGGCAAGGCCAACCGCCCGGTCGAGGTGCTCTGTCACACGGACACGCTGGTCCACCCGATCGCCGACGAGGACAACGCGGTCGCCCTGATTCGCTTCGAATCCGGGGCGATTGGCCAGTTCGAGGTGAGCTGGACCTTTCGGGGCGGCATGGACCTGCGCGATGAAGTGGCCGGCACGCACGGCACGATCTGGATGAACCACTTCCTGCGAACCGGGTTCGAGATGTTCACGGCCGGCGGCGGTGGCGGGTACGTCGCCGAAAAGGCAGAAACGTCGGCGGGCTGGCTCTTCCCGGTCGGTGACGAGGTCAGCGAACTCGGCTACGTCGACATGTTCAGCGACATGTTCGGCGCCATCGACGAGGGTCGGGCGCCGCAGGAGACCTTCTACGACGGGTACGTCGTCAACGCGATCATGGACGCCGCCTACCGGTCGGCGAAGGTGCACGCCTGGGTGCCGGTCGAGCTCGACTGGCGCGGTGGTCCGACGGCGCGAATCGCATCGACCCATGACACCTATGAGGGGCTGGTCGTGGTCAAGCGCGAGATCCTGCCAGACGGACGTCACAAGCTGATCCTCAAGGACCCGGCGTCAGGCGATTTCAGCGACCGAGTCGTCGCTCGCGGTTGATCACCGGCTATCTGGCGAGGGCCGGCGCCAGGTCGGGTGAATCGTAGGGTCCACCGGCGTCGATCCAGCGCCCGATGACGTCGCGAGCGAAGAGCTGATCGACCACCATCGACGAGGCGCCGATGACGCCGGCTAGGCCGCCGAGCGATGAGCGCTGGATGATCAGGTCACGAGTGGCAAGCGGGAGCGAGCGCCGGTAGATCGTCTCGCGAATCGCGGCCAGCAACAGGTCCGGGCTGTTGGAGACCCCACCACCGATCACGATCAGCGACGGATTGAAGAAGTTGACCACCGAGGAGAGCATCGACCCAACCCGCCGACCGGCCGATTGCAGCAGCGCAACCGCGACCGGATCGCCGTAGGATGCCGCCCTCGCCACGTCTTCGGCGGTCACCGTGCTGCCCTGATCGAGGGCGGCCAGTAACCTGACGCTCCGGGCCTCCCGTGCCGCCGCCTCTCCCGCGCGTCCAAGGGCTTCGCCGCCGGCGAGCGCCTCCAGGCAGCCGACGTTGCCGCAGCGGCAGATGACGGCCGGATCGTCGGTGACCTGGATGTGCCCGACATCGCCGGCACTGCCCTGGGATCCCCGGTGGAGCCGGCCGTCCGCGATGATCCCGGCGCCGATCCCGGTCCCGATCTTGATGACGACCACGTTGTCCTGGCCGACGGCAGCGCCGGATCGCCACTCCCCGAGCGCCAGGACGTTGACGTCATTGTCGACCCAGACCGGGGCACCATAGCGATCGCCAAACCGCTCGCGGATCGGATACGCATCCCAGCCGGGCATGATCGGTGGTGAGATCGGCCGGCCGGTCCGGAACTCGACCGGACCCGGGACTCCGATCCCGATCCCCCACAGACGACCAGGTAGATCCTGGGTCTGCCGCAGCAGCCGATCGAACATGGCGTCAACCCGATCGAGGCAGGCCTCGGGTCCCGCCTCGATCCGCGCCGGCTCGTCGTGGTGGCCCAGGATCCGGCCGTCGAGCGTCGTGACCGCGACATCGATGCTGGTCGCTCCAAGATCGGCGACAAGGACGTGCCCGACATCCCCCCGGAACGAAAGTTTGCGGGGAGGGCGACCGCCCGTGCTGGGACCCGTATCGCTCTCGATGATAAGCCCGCGCTCGATCAGCTCGCCCACCCGCTGGTTGACGATCGCACGCCCGAGGCCCGTGCGCGCCACGAGTCCCGACCGCGATGCGGAGCGGCCAAGGCGAATCTCGTCGAGCACCGTGACGAGTGCATCGAGGGCCTCCTCCGGGAGCTGGCTTGGCGCCTGAGTCACTCGCCGATGATACACACGGTTGCACTGGCGCGACACCACTTTGGCGCTTGACAGGACAAAGTAGGATGGGGCTCGGTCAAAGTTGGCGCGTGAACCGCACGGCGGTCACGGCTTGCGGAACCCCGCGGATGGCTCGACCAGCTAGGCTATCCGCTAGACTGTCTAGACATTCACCAGGTAGCGAGTGAGGGTGCCCGGCGCATGAGGAGGATCGCCGACATCGGCGCGGCCGTCATCGGGACGGGCTTCATCGGCACCGTCCACGTTGAGCAGCTGCGCCGGATCGGCGTCCAGGTGCGAGGCGTTCTGGGGAGTACGCCGGAACGCGGCCAGGCCAGGGCGGAAGCCATCGGGGTCGCCCGAGCCTACGCCAGCCTGGATGCGCTGCTCGAGGACCCGACGGTGGAGGTCGTGCACATCGCCTCACCCAACCACCTCCACGTCCGGCAGGCTCAACAGATCCTTGCCGCCGGCCGGCACGTGATTTGTGAGAAGCCGCTGGCGATGTCCGCCGCGGAGTCGGCGTCGCTCGTCCAGCAGGCCGAGCGAAGCGGGCTGATCAACGCGGTCAACTTCAACATCCGCTTCTACCCGCTCCATCAGCACGTCCGCGAGCAGGTGGCAGATGGCCAGTTCGGCGATGTCCGGTTCGTGACCGGACACTACTTCCAGGACTGGCTCCATCTCGGGACGGATTGGAACTGGCGACTCGACCCGGATCAGGGGGGTTCGCTCCGTGCCGTCGGCGACATCGGTTCCCACTGGCTGGATCTGGCGACGTTCCTGACGGGCGAGCCGATCGCGGCCGTCATGGCTGACCTCGCGACGTTCATCCCCCTACGGGCCCAGCCGCGCGGACCAGTCGAAACGTTTTCCACGGATCGAAGCGGGGACACGATCGAGCGCGAGATGCGGACGGAGGATGTCGCCACGATCCTGCTGCGCTTCGCCAACGGAGCGCGGGGCTCCGTGGCGGTGTCACAGATCAGTGCCGGGCGCAAGAACTCGCTCCAGTGGGAGATCGATGGCTCGAGGGGCTCGGCGGCCTGGGATTCGGAGACGCCGGACCACCTCTGGCTGGGTCATCGCGACAAGCCCAACGAGATCCTGCTGCGTAATCCAGCCCTCATGGGCGTGGCCGGACGGGCGGCGGCTGCCCTGCCCGGAGGCCACGTCGAAGGGTTCGGCGACACCTTCGGGGCGCTCTTCCGGGCCATCTACGCCGATGTCGTGCTAGGTCGCCCGGCTGATCGGCCGCCGTATGCCACCTTCGCGGATGGCCACGACGAGATGCTGGTGGGTGACGCGATCGCCGAGAGCGCCCGTCTTGGGCGCTGGGTCGACGTCGATCGCAGCGCGGTGGTGGAGTCTCGCGTTCCCGTCCCTTCGGAGGCGCGACGATGAAGCTTGGGCTCCTGACGGCTCCCTTTCCGGGGACGCCCTTGAGCGAGGTCGTCGAGTGGACCGCCGCCAACGGGTTTGAAAGCATCGAGATTGCCTGCTGGCCGCGGGCCGCCGGGCCCACCCGCCGGTATGCCGGCACCTCTCACATCGATGTCGCCAACCTGTCCAGCGGCCAGGCCGCCGACCTGCGTGCCCAGATCGAGGCCGCAGGCCTGACGATCTCGGGGCTCGGCTATTACCCCAACCCGCTGGACCCGGATCCGGCGCATCGCGCCGAGGTGATCGGTCATCTCAAGCTGGTGATCACCGCGGCAGAGAAGATGGGCGTCCCGCTCGTCAACACGTTCATGGGTGGGGACGGCGCGAAGCACCAGGACGCGAATTGGGACGAGGCCCTGCGCGTCTGGCCTGACATCGTCAGCTTCGCCCGGGACCACGGTCGCAAGCTGACGATCGAGAACTGCCCGATGCTGTTCAGCCACGACGAGTGGCCGGGCGGGCACAACCTCGCGACCACGCCGCGCGTCTGGCGCCGGATCCTGGAGCAGTGGGGCGGTACGATCGGGCTCAACTTCGACCCGTCGCACCTGATCCTCCAGATGATCGATATCGGGCGGTTCATCCGCGAATTCGGTCCGCACATCCTTCACGTCCAGGCCAAGGACCTGATGATCGATCGCGAAGGCCTGTATGAGCGCGGCGTCTTCTCGCAGGGCATCGGTTGGCAGGTTCCGCGGCTGCCGGGCCTCGGCGATGTGGACTGGGGCGTTCTGTTTGCCGCGCTGTACCGGGCCGGATATGACGGGGACGTGATCATCGAACACGAGGACCGCGACTTCGAGAAGACAGACCAGCTCATCAAGCGCGGCTTCCTGCTCGCCCGCGACGTCCTGAGGCCGTACATCAAATGACAGGCGGCGAGGCATGACGGTGTCGATCGATTCGCTGACCGAGCGGGACATTGCCAAGACGATCGATCATTCCCTGCTGCGGCCCGAGCTGGACGATGCCTTCGTCGAGGCCGGCTGCCGGTTGGCCGCCGAGTACGACGTTGCGTCGGTCTGCGTCCGGCCGGCCGACGTCAGGCGCGCCCGGGCCATCCTCGCCGGCACGGACGTCGCGGTCGGAACGACCATCGGATTTCCGCATGGCAACCACCTGACCGCCGCCAAGGTGTTCGAAGCCCAGCGCGCACTGGCCGATGGCGCCACCGAATTGGACATGGTCATCCAGATCGGGGCGCTCAAGGCCGGCCGGGACGCCGACGTCGGCGCCGACATCAAGGCCATCGTGGATGTCGCCCATGCGGCTGGCGCCATCGTGAAAGTCATTTTCGAGAACGCCTACCTGACGGACGACGAGAAGATCCGGGCCTGCCGCCTGACCGAGGCCGCCGGCGCCGACTACGTCAAGACCTCGACGGGCTTCGCCCCGACCGGCGCGACGCACGACGACCTGCGCCTGATGCGGGCGAACACCTCGCCGCACGTCGGGGTCAAGGCGGCCGGCGGGGTTCGGACGCTCGATGCCCTGCTGGACGTCATGGCCCTGGGCGTGACGCGGGTCGGCGCGACGGCGACGGCCGCGATCATCGACGACTTCAGGGCTCGCAAGGCGGGCACGGCGCCCACCGCGGCGATCGCCGGGTCGAGCGAGGGTGGCTACTGATGCCCTTGACCCGCGAGGTGCGCGTCGGCATGCTCGGATCCGG
>JANNQZ010000392.1:0-1848 GCA_031401015.1 Chloroflexota bacterium
AGGTCGGGTAGTAGGTCGCAAGATCTGTGGTGTCGTCCGGCCAGCCGGGAGTGGAGAACGGCCAGAGGCCGGAGCTGAACCAGGTGTCGAAGATGTCCGGGTCCTGGCGCAGATCCCTGGCAGGGCGTGCGCAGGTCTCGCAGGCGGTCGGCCCGATGTCAGCCGAGGTCACCGTGACATGCCCGTCCGGGCAGTACCACGCCGGGATCCGGTGGCCCCACCACAGCTGGCGCGACACATTCCAGTCGCGGATGTTGGTCAGCCAATGTTCCCAGGTCTTCTCGAACCGCTCCGGCAGGATCCGGGTCCGCCCGCTCCGCGTGGCCGCCAGCGCCCGCTCAGCCAGCGGCACGGTCCGAATGAACCACTGGGTCTTGAGCCGTGGCTCGATCACGTCGCCGCTTCGCTGGCAACGCCCGACGACCATCTCGTGCGATTTCGAATCGGCCAGGTCTCCACGGGCCGTCAGCGCGGCCACCATGGCGTCGCGCGCCGCATACCGATCGAGACCGTCGTACGCGGTCCCCGATTGGGTGATCGTGGCATCGTCGGCAAGGATGGTGGGGGCCGGGAGGTTGTGACGGAGTCCGGTCTCGCGGTCATCGCGATCGTGGGCTGGGGTGATCTTGACGGCACCGGTCCCGAACGTCCGGTCGACCATCGGATCCGCGATGATCGGTACGTCGCGATCGACAAACGGGATGCGCGCGAGGCGACCGACCAGGTGCGCGTAACGCTCATCGTCGGGATGGACGGCGACTGCCGTATCGCCCAGAAGCGTCTCTGGCCTCGTCGTGGCGACGGTGATCGTGGCGTCCGGGTCCGGCTCGACGCCGCCGCCGGCAGCATCGACCAGGTGATATCGGATGCTCCAGAGCGTGCCCGTTTCGGGCGTCGGAACCACCTCCAGGTCGCTTACGCTGGTAAGACAGCCTGGGCACCAGTTGACCAAGGCCTCTGTACGGTAGGCCAGGTCGGCGCGGTAGAGCCGCTCGAACGCCACGCGGACCGCCTTCGCCGACCGCTGGTCCATCGTGAACCGCAGGCGCCCCCAGTCGGCGGACGCTCCCACCCGTCGCTGCTGACCCAGGATCACCTCACGGGTCGCACTAACGAAGGCCCCCATCCGCACGAGATAGCGCTCCCGACCGAGGCTATCCCGGCTCTCCCCCTCCCCGGCGAGGATGCGATCGAGCACCACCTGGGCGGCGATTGACGCATGGTCGAGCCCCGGCAGGAAGAGGGCCCGCTGGCCGCGCATGCGGGCATGGCGGATCATCAGGTCCTCGACCGCGGTTCGCTGGGCGTGACCCAGGTGGAGCGAGCCCGTGACGTTGGGTGGCGGCTGGATGATGGTGAACGTGGGCAGCGCGGGGTCGGCGGTCGAGCCGGCACCGTCGGGCGCGAAGACGTCCGCGTCGAGCCAACGATCGTAGATCGCGCCCTCGACGTCTCGCGGTGTGTAGGCCCTTGGCAAATCGGTCATCACGTGCTCCGAAAAGGAAACGCCCGCCCGTCCAGCGGACGGGCGGTCGTGGTGCCACGGGCCGGTTCAGCGTCGGGTCTGTGGCGATCCGCGTCCCAACGCTACGCGCTCGCGCTGCGCTCCGCCAGCCAGTCCTCATAGTTGGTCTCGTCGACGCCCTTCTCGATCTCCGCCTTGGTCAGCAGCAGCGGCAGGCGGCCGGACCGGATCGTCTCCTCGGTGATGATGCACTTGCGGATATCGGCGCGGTCCGGGATGTCGTACATCACCTCAAGCAGTGACTCCTCGACGATCGAGCGCAGGGCACGGGCGCCCGTCTTGCGGTCCAGGGCGACCTCCGCGGCCGCCGTGAGCGCCCCGGG
>JANNQZ010000393.1:0-6206 GCA_031401015.1 Chloroflexota bacterium
ACCGCGAATCTTGACTTGCGTGTCAGGCGCGCGGAGCGCTCGGATCCCGGTCGTCGAGGGCCCCGTGGAGCTCAGTCGAATGATCGCGTAACCAGCGCCGCCAGACCCGATGGTCCGCCCGGCGCGAGGCGACCAGCGACCAGAACCGCGGACCATGGCCAAAGACCCGCAGGTGCGAGAGCTCATGGATGACCACGGTCTCGAGGGCCTCAGGCGGCGCGAGAATGAGACGCCACGAAAAGGCCAACCGGCCTTCGCGCGAGGCACTGCCCCAGCGCGTCCGCTGGTCGCGGATGCTGATCGCGCTCGGAGCAACCGCGAGCGCCGTCGCGTGTCGGCCGATGTCGCGCTCGATCTCGGTTCGCGCACGGCGCTTGAGCCAGGCTTCGAGAACCGCGGCGATTGAACGGCGGTCCGGCGACGCCACCCGCACGACGATCTCGTCCTCGTCGGCCCCGCCAACACGCTCGACGCGCGAGCGTCGGCCGCCCGGGTCCGCCGGCTGCAGGCGGAGTCGATGCAGATCACCACGGAATCGAAGCTGGGCGCCATCACGGAGGCCGCCGCGCGCAGCCAGTTCAGCTCGGTCCCGGGCGTGACGCTCAATGTGGCGGCGGAGCCATGGTTCGCGCTCGCCCAGGAATTGGCTGACACGCCGGTCAGGATCTGCCCAACCGCGCCGATTCGGTGGCGGAATCGTCACGACCACGCCCCGGTCGGGATGGATCACCAGGCGAAGCCCGCGCGAGCGCGGGGAGCGGCGGAGGGTGTACAAGATCGGACCGCCCGGCAGACACGCGGTGGCGGCGGACTCGCTGATGATCACCGCGCGATGGTGCCACGCACGACCGCGATCGCGTCTGGAATTGGGGGCGCGAGCGCAATGGCGAGGTCTGACCCGTCGGCTTGCAGCCAGGCAAGGAGCGCTGATGCCCGAGCGCCGCTGGGTCGGCGCCATCTGGGGGTTGTCGACAGCTCCTGGAGCACGCTTGGCCCTCTGCTACACTCCGCCTTCCGTGGGGCTATAGCTCAGTTGGAAGAGCACCTGCATGGCATGCAGGGGGTCCGGGGTTCGAGTCCCCGTAGCTCCACCACCCGCGACGAGACCGCCAACCCGTCACCCCTCGCCAGCGCGGCGGGGGGTGAACTGTCTCCGAGGACGCACGATGACCGAGACCGCAGAAAGCCGAACAAGAATCGAGCGCTACGACCCGGTGGCCACGGAGCCACGCTGGCAGGCGCGCTGGGCGGAGCTCGGCCTGTACGACACGGACCTCGCAGACGACTCGCGGCCGAAGTACTACTTGCTGACGATGTATCCGTATCCGTCGGGCGATCTCCATATCGGTCACTGGTATATCAAGACGCCGACGGACGCCTTGGCGCGCTTCCGACGGATGCACGGCGACAACGTCTTCTTCCCGATCGGCTTCGATGCCTTTGGGCTGCCCGCCGAGAACGCAGCGATCAAGAACGGCGGTCATCCATTCACCTGGACGATGTCCAATATCGAAAACATGCGTCGCCAGCTTCGGTCGATGGGCGCGACGTTTGCGTGGGATGCGGAGGTCGTCACAGCGGACCCGTCGTATTACCGCTGGAATCAGTGGCTCTTCCTGAAGTTCCTCGAAGCCGGGCTTGCCTATCGGGCGAGATCGGCCGTTGACTGGTGCCCAAACGACGGGACCCTGGCACGCGAGCAGGTGGAAGGGACGGAGCGCCGCTGCTGGCGCTGCGGCGCCGCGGTTGAGAAGCGTGACCTGGACCAGTGGTTTCTGCGCACGACCCGCTACGCGGACGAGCTGCTCGACTTCAGCAAGCTCGACTGGCCGGAGCCCATCAGGGTGATGCAGACCAACTGGATTGGACGGTCGGAGGGCGCGGAGATCGACTTCGAGGTCGCGCCGGACGACCATCAGCCCGGTGGCGACCGCATCCGCGTCTTCACGACCCGCCCAGACACCCTGTTCGGCGCCACGTTCATGGTCCTCGCTCCCGAGCATCCGCTGGTGGGTGCCCTGACCGCGCCGGGGCGACAGGCAGAGGTGGCCGCCTACCTCGAGCAGGCTCGTCGCCAGACCGAGATCGAACGTCTATCCACGGACCGGCCCAAGACCGGGGTCCGGCTGGGATCGCACGCTTTCAACCCAATCAACGGGGCCGAGATCCCGATCTTCATCGCGGACTACGTCCTGGCGGGCTACGGCACGGGCGCGATCATGGCCGTTCCCGCCCACGATGAGCGCGACTTTGAGTTCGCCACCAACTTCGACCTCGAGATCCGGCGGGTCGTGGGCGCGCCGGGAACGGACGCCAGCGAGCCGATGACGACCGCGTACGTCGCCCACGCGGAAGATGAACGCCTCGTCAACAGCGGCCGATTCGATGGCCTGCTCGCCGATGAGGGCGGGGCGGCGATCGTGGCCGCACTGACCGGCCAGGGCCGCGCCGAACCAAAAGTGACCTATCGACTGCGCGACTGGCTGATCAGCCGCCAGCGCTACTGGGGCACGCCCATCCCGGTCATCTACTGCGAGCGGGACGGAATCGTTCCGGTCCCGAACGATCAACTGCCGGTTCGGCTGCCGGAAACGGTCGACTACGCCGGCAGCGGGGACAACCCACTGACCCGCGACGAGGCCTTTCTGCGGGTGGACTGCCCGACCTGCGGGCAGCCCGCCAGGCGCGAGACGGACACCATGGACACCTTCATCGATTCGTCATGGTACTGGTATCGCTACCTGTCGCCTGACCATGACGGCGGCCCGGTCGACCGCGCCATGACCGACGCCTGGACACCGGTCGATCAATACACCGGCGGCGCGGAACACGCCGTGATGCACCTGCTCTACAGCCGCTTCTTCACCAAGGCGATGGCGGACTGTGGGCTGATCCGCGATCGGGAGCCGTTCAGGCGACTGTTCAACCAGGGCCAGATCCTGGGCGCGGACGGCGAGCGGATGAGCAAGTCCCGCGGCAATGTCCAGGACCCGGACGAGCTGGTGAAACGCTACGGCGCGGATACGGTTCGGCTGTTCCTGATGTTCATGGGACCCTGGGACCAGGGCGGGCCGTGGAGTCCAACCGGGATCGGCGGCGTCCATCGATTCCTGAACCGTGTCTGGACGCTGATCCTGGATGCGCATGGGCGCGAGCCCGGCGACCCGGATGCAGGCTCATTGCCGGCCGGCGAGACAGCGGCCGCGGGGCGAAGCGCCATTCGGGCCGCAGCCCATCGGACCCTTCGTGACGTCTCCGCGGATTACGAGGCGTTCCGGTTCAACACGATGATCGCCAAGCTGATGGAGCTGGCCAACGCGTTGTTCCGCTACCGCGGGACTGAGGTCGCTGGCAGCCTCGAATGGGATGAGGCGACCCGCTTGCTGCTGCTGATGCTGGCCCCCGCTGCGCCGCATATCACCGAGGAGCTTTGGAGCCGCCGGCTGGCCACGACGGGAGAATCGTGGGCCTCGATCCATTCCCAGCCTTGGCCGCAGGTGGACCCCGCCGCGGTCGTGGAGTCAATCCGCGAGATCCCGATCCAGGTCAACGGCAAATTGCGTGATCGCGTCACGGTCGCATCGGACGCCTCCAACGCGGAGATCGAAGCCGCGGTCATGGGGCGTGAGCGGATCGTGGCCATCCTCGAGGGTCGCACGCCCGAACGCGTCGTCCTTGCCGGCGGCGGCCGGCTGGTCAACATCGTCCTGCGCGACACCTGATCGCCCGCCGGGCCGCTCAGGCGAACGAGTCGAGCCAGGCGATCTCGATGACATCCTCGACTCGCCGAAACTCCGGATCCCCGGTGATCAGCGGGATGCCCTCCCGATGGGCCAGCGCCGCCGCGAAGCAGTCCGCGTACGAGATGCCGCCGCGCAGCTTCATCCACCCGGCGCGGAGCGAGAGCTCCAGGTCCGCGACGACGATCTGTGACCAGATTTGAATGTCGAGAAGGACATCTTCGGCCGCCGCGCGGCCGAGCCCGCGCTCCACCCCGTACACGATCTCGCCCGCGTTGACCGAGGTCAGCCGGAACTCGATCGAGCCTCGTCTCGCTTGCTCGATGAGCCCCTGGACCGTCGGCCGGAACGGCTCGCCTCGATAGGATCCGACGATGGGATGGGCGTCGAGGACGTACGTGTCGCGAGCCATCGGTCTTCCTCTCGTCGTTCGATCTCGGCGTCCTCGGCATCCATCTCGTGGAGGATGTCGAGGGCGGTCTTGCCCTCCATCCCGGGAAGGGGCGGGTAGTTGCGGTCGAAGTATTCGAACATCTCGGCAACGTCGTTCCATTTGAACGTGAGGTCGATCGACCCGTCAGCGTGCTGCATCAGGCCGACGGTGCTGCCGGGTTTCATGCCCGCGCGGTCGCGCATCGCCTTGGGGATGACGATCTGGCCCTTCGGGCCGACTTTCGCCGAACCTCTTCGGTCGAGCGCGACCCAATCGCGTACCACAACGTGCCTCCTGTGTTACTTCCCGACATCTTGTACCACCACTGGTCAATGGTATGACCTGCTATGGTCATTGACCGAGCCCGTCTGTGTCAGGAGGCCACGTGAGCAAGGTCAAGCTAGGTGCGCTGTGCTGGAACCAGTACACCAACTGGCCGGATCTGCTCGAGGCGGGCAGGCGAGCCGATCGCCTCGGCTACGACACGCTGTGGACCTGGGATCACCTGTATCCGATCGTCGGCAGCGCGGACGGCACGATCTTCGAGGCCTGGCTGACCCTGGCTGCCTGGGCCCAGGCGACGGCGCAGATCCGGATCGGATTGATGGTTGGAGCCAACACGTTCCGCGAGCCGGCCCTGACCGCGAAGATGGCCACCACGCTCGACCACATTTCCGGAGGGCGGGCGATCCTGGGCATCGGTGCCGCCTGGTTCGAGACCGAGCATGACGCGTACGGAATCCCGTTCGGAAGCGGGGCACCGGAACGACTCCGCTGGCTTGGCGAGGCGCTGCCCGTCATCCGCGGGATGCTTCATGGCGATCGCCCTAGCGCCACGGGCCCGCGGTACTCGGCGCATGCCGTACGAAACGAACCACCGCCCATCCAGCAGCGGCTTCCCATCCTGATCGGCGGTGGCGGCGAGAAGGTCACGCTCAAGTTGGTCGCGCGCTACGGCGATGCCAACAACGTCGGCGGCGGCGTCGAGCAGGTCAGGCGCAAGGAGGCGGTCCTGCTCCAGCACTGCGAAACGGTAGGCCGCGATCCGGCCGAGATCGAGCGGACGACAGGGATCGGGACGGTCGTGATCCGCGATTCACGCGCGGAAGCGGATCGGTTCCACGCTGCCATGTTCGAGCGGAACGGTCGGGGCGACCGCTGGAAGGCCCAGCCGATCGGGACGCCCGAGGATGTGGCCGAGCAGATCGCGCCCCTCCTCGACATCGGCTATCGGCACCTGATTGCCGGCTTTCCCGCGCCACATGATGAAGAGTCGATGACTCGGTTTGCAACGGAGGTTCGACCGCTGCTCGAGGGCCGCTAGAAGGGACCCGGGCCGGCTGGGTTCTATGCCCCAGGCGGCTGTGCGCTTCTCGCTCGGGCGCGGTGGCGGGCGGCCTTCGCCCGATTGCCGCAGGTCGACATCTCGCACCATCGGCGTCGGCTGGTCCGCGATGCGTCGTAGAAGATCCACTTGCATGTCTCACTGGCACAGATCCTGATCCGCTCCGGGTGCCCGGCCGTAAGCTCGGATACGAGTGGATCGGTCAGCCGCGCGAGGGCGTCATCGATCGGATCGCCGACGTGCCGGTGATCGACCGCGAGGCCGTCGGAACCCGGCACCAACTCGATGACCTGGCGTGCGTGCAGCGCCTTGTTCACCGTGGTCAGTGCCGATGCGCGCGGGGCTCGCCGCTCGACGGTAGCCTCAGCAACCTCGCGCATGGCGTCACGGACCGCGCGGACATGATCGAGATCGCGCGTGGCCAAGGCTGGCTCGATGGACGCCCGTGTTCGCGCTCGATCGGCGCCCTCACCGTGAATCACCCGGCGCTCCACGAACCAGAACAGCGCGTCCTCCAGCGTGGAGAGTCGCTCAATGGGGACGCCGCGATCTGTTTCGACGGTGTTCAGGAAGTCGAAGGTGGCCTCAAGGTCGACGCCATGGGCATGGCCACGACCGATCCCGGAATGCGACTCTGGCAACATCGTGCTAACCACAATAGAACAATTGACAGGTTATCGACAAGGGG
>JANNQZ010000394.1:0-7136 GCA_031401015.1 Chloroflexota bacterium
GTGCTCCCGCGCGATCTCTTCGGGACTGCGGTCGCCGCCTTCACCACCCATGGTCCACACCTCGTTACGGGCGGCAGCCTGCCAGAGGCTCATCCCTCGACCCCTTCCAACGCGTGTGACTACCGGCATCCGATCCGCTGGTGAGCGCCAGGTAAGTGCGACGGAATAGGATCGCAGGCGTCCGCTTGCCCAACGTCGGAGGCCTCGACATGACGAAGCCGACCATCGCCACGACCGCCATCCGTCTCATCGCGGAGCACGGCGGTCCATTGCCGGAGTCCGAGCTCGTTGACGCGGTCGTCCAGCTCGGTCTGACGAAGGCGCGCAACCCGTCCACATCGGTGCCTGGCGCGCTGCGCAGCGAACTGTCCCTTGTTCGGCTGGTCGATCGGCGCTGGCTCCATCTGCCGACCGCGCTCGAGGGCAGCGTGTTCGTGCATCGGATCACGCCGGACGAGCATGCGGCCGGGGCGCTCCGCCTCGACCCGGACCTCACGCCCTTGTTCTGGGCAATTCGCTGGGATACCGACCGAAAGGCATCACCGCATCAGCCCGCGATCGGCATCCATCGATTCGCCTCAGCCTCGTCCGACCCTGACGAGATCCCGCCTCGCTCGAGGGTACTGCGCGGCCCCGAACACTGGCTGCAGGGCCGTCGGGCCGGCGAGCTGGTCGGTGTCCGTCTGGTCGGCGTTGGGCCGGGGGCTGCTCGCGTCCTCCTCGAGGACGCCCCGGACCCGGCTGGGGCCGACGCATCGCTGGTCGGGCTCCTTGGTATCGGTGCCCGCCGGCGGTTCTCCATCCACGCGCCCGATTCGTACGAGCCCGGCGTACACGTCGAGGACGTCGTCGCAGAAATGCTGGCGCGGGATCCCGCTGCATTCCGCGAGCCCAGGCTCCCGCTCGGGGAAGCGCTCGCCGCGGCCGGCTTCGAGTCGCATAGCTACTACGTGGCGCCGGCGGGAACGGATTGGACCGAGCACGATGACCGGTGGTGGGCATCGATCGACGACGGTGACGGCAACTCGTACCCGATCTATGAATTGAAGATCAGGCTGCTGGAGCTCATTCCTCCGACCTGGCGCCGGATCCAGGTATCGGCGGGGACAAGCCTGGAGCGGCTTCACAAGGCGATCCAGCTGTCGATGGGCTGGCGCCAGGAGCATCTCTATGAATTCACGATCGATGGCGTCGCTTACGGCGATCCGGACCCGGACTTCGGCGCTGAAATCGTCGATGCGCGTCGAATTCGCGCCACGAGAATCGGAGGGGCGCCGGGTGCGACGTTTGAGTACAAGTACGACTTCGGGGACGACTGGCGTCACGAGATCGTCCTTGAACGGATCCTCGAGCCGGAGCCCGGTGTCCGTTATCCACGGCTCGTCGCCGGCGAGCGCGCGTGCCCGCCCGAGAGCTGCGGTGGCCCGCCCGGCTACCTCGACTTCCTGGCGATCGTCCTCGACCCGCGCCATCCCGAGCGTCGCTGGATGCTCGACCTGGTGGATGGCCGGTTCGATCCCGAGGTGTTCGATCTCGATCGCGCCCAGCGTGAGCTGGCGTGGGCCTGAGGGTTCACAGGTCGTAGGGTCTGTTGAGTCGCGCCCCCAGGGATTGCGGTCAGCCTGGCCCGTCAGCGGCCGCGGGCCAGGTCCACGAGGCGGCGCGTGGCTTCGATCACGAGGTCCGGACGGTCGATCTGGATGTTGTGGCCCGCGCCCCATGCGGTCGTGTTGCGCACGAGGCCAGGCGACAGCGATTCGAAAGCGACAAGCCAGGCCGCCGCGATCCGCTGGTTCTCCGTCTCGCTCAGGCGGGGCTCATGACGCGGCGCCCTGAGCACCTCGATCGGCAGCCCTGCCACAGACGACGACCGAAGCTGCGCTTCGCTGGTCGGCCAATCGAGCGAGTCGACGCGCGAGACGGTCCCGCGCAGGCCATCGAGGGTCGCCTCGTAGTCGGGCCGAAGGGGTCCAAGCAGCGGGTGGATCCAGTCCTCCTGGAGGTCCGGGTCGAAGGTATCGACGAGCACGAGCCCGACGACCTCCTCGCGATACTGGGCCGCGAAGACCCGCAGGTAGGCGCCGCCCAGCGAATGACCAACGAGCACGTACGGACCCAGTTCGCCGGCCGCCCGGAGCAGGGCGCGCAGCTCGCCCGCCGAGTCGGCCAGCGTGTGCCGCTCGACCGGGTCACTGCGGCCGCGGCCGGCTCGATCGTAGGCACAGGTCCGGGTCGCCGAGGCGAGCCCGTCAAGGACCGCGCTCCAGGTCGAGCTGTCGGCGCCGGAGCCGGCCTCGAGCACGACGGTCGGCGAACCACTGCCGCGGCAATCGAGATAAAGCGACCGACCGCCGATGTCGACCCGTTCACCCCGGGCCTCGTACGGCGCGGTGAGGTGGTGGCGAGCCAGCCAACCGGCCGGGCCACCGGAGCGCACGACGTCGATCCCGAGGCCGAGCAGCAGACCCGCGACGACCGCGAGGGCGACCGCGGCGAGGCCGGAGACCGAGCGGGGACGGCGCCAAACGACGGGATCCATCGCCCCCTACCGTACCGCCGAGTCGATGTACCCTGCGGCCATGTGCCGAAGCATCAAGACCCTGCGCCGCGCCGAGATGGCCGCGACGACGGGCGAGCTGGAGGCCGCCGCCCGCCAGTTCGTCCGCAAGATCAGCGGCTATCGAACCCCGTCCGCCCGGAACGCCGATGCCTTCGAGGCGGCCATCGCCGACGTTGCCGCGGCTTCGCAGCGTCTGCTCGAGTCGTTCGGTGTGCCAGTCGAGGACGGACCCAATCGGTGGATACCCGGATCCGGTTCTGGCCGGAGCACCGGGGAGCGGACCCGCGCCACACCGGCCGTCGGCTGAACCGGGCAGCCAGGCTCTCCTGGTCGCAATGCGTCTCGCAGGATTCGTCGCCACGATCGTGACCGCATGGTCGTAACCGCCGGGCCATGGTGGGTCCGCCCCGGCATGGAGATCGTGGACGGTCGCCTCTCGATTGCCGGGCACGACCCGGAAGCGCTGGCTCGCCAGCACGGCACGCCGCTCTTCGTCTACGACCGAATACGATTCGTCGAGAACGCACGGCGGCTCCAGGGCGCGCTCGCTTCGACAAGCCTCCCGTTCCGCGTTCGGTTTGCGCTCAAGGCTAATCCGTTGCCGGAGGTGCTCGAGGTGTTTCGCCGCCTTGGTGAGCCCGGGACGGCCGACAGCATCGGGATCGACGCCTGCTCGCCGGGCGAGGTCGAGCGCGCGATCGAATGCGGCTGGCGGCCAGACGAGATCAGCTTCACGGGCACGAACGTCTCCGAGCGCGACCTCGACGTGCTCCTGGGCCGCGATGTCCACGTCAACCTCGACGCGATCAGCCAGATCGAGCGGTACGGCCTCCGGGCTCCAGGGGCGGCGATCGGTGTCCGGATTGACCCTGGCGTGGGCGCGGGCTACAACGACCACCTCGAGTACGCCGGCGATCGACCGACCAAGTTCGGGATCGGGCCCGAACGGCTTGACGAGGCGATCGCTGCCGCTCGGCGCCACGACCTATCGATCGACACCGTCCACTTCCACGCCGGCTCTGGGTGGCTGGCGGATGGGCTGCCGCGGTTCGAAGGCGCCCTGCGGTCTGCCGTCGACGCCGTGCGGCACCTCCGGGAAGCGGGCTACCCGATCGCCGAGGTCAACGTCGGTGGCGGGCTCGGCAGTCCCGCGCGACAGGACGAGCATCCGATCGACCTCGATGCCTACGCGGCGACGCTCGCCCGGCATCTCGGCCCGCTTGGCGTCGTCGTCGCCTGCGAGCCCGGCGACTACCTGTCGAAGGACGCGGCCATCCTGCTCGGTGAGGTGATCACTGTCGAGCGCCGGCGGGAGGTGACGTTCGTCGGGCTTGATTTCGGCTGGAACGTCAACTGCTCGTACTTCATCTACAAGTTCGCCCAGGAACTCGTGCTGTGCCGGGCGCCGGACGCGCCGAGGACGGAGGTCGTCACGGTCGCCGGCCACATCAACGAGGCGAGCGACCTCTTCGCGCAGGACTACCCAATGCCGCCGGTCGAGGAGGGCGATATCGTGGCCGTGCTCAACGCCGGCGGCTACCACCAGGCGATGAGCTCGACCCACTGCCTGCGACCCATGGCCGGCGCCGTCTTTCTGGACCGCTAGGTTTCCATCGGCCCGAGGGCGCCCCAGCTGGTTGCCCGTTCGATCGCGACGCGGATGATCGGGCGAGTCCCAAGGCGGTGGGTCGCGTACTGCGGGTACTTGGCCCGTAGTGCCGTCGTGGCGGCGGCGTACTCGTCGCTGCGATCCGCGCCACCGGCCGCGCTGCCGGCGCCTCGAGGACCCATGATCGATGCCATCCCGTGACATCGCAGCCAGGCGAGTCTCGTCCAGTCCTCATCCCAGCGATCCACCAGGACAGAAACCCGCGGATCGGCCAGCACATCGCCGACCCGGGCCAGGCGTCGCGGATCTTCGGTCCGCTTCGGCTTCTCATCGAGTGGCGTGAAGAGAACCGGGCGAACCGGATCGAGGACAAAGCAGATGGGCACGAGCCGGGGGCGCCCGTCGGGCGCGATCGTGGCCAGGATCGCGCGCCGCGCGCCGGCCAGGAACGCCCGCTCCACCGCCGTGAGCACGGGGTCCGCGATCGCCACGCCCCTATCATGCGGCCATGCGCGAGACTCAGCTCCCGATCCGCCACGTCACGACGCGGCGGATCGTGGCGGTGCGCGGCTCCGCGCTTGAGGTCCGCGATGACCGGGTGGTCGGCGAGGCGCCGCTGGAAATCCGGGCCGCCGGGCCACGCCAGGACCCGGTCGCGGTCGCGGTCACGATGCGGACCCCGGGCCACGAAGCGGAGCTGGCGGTCGGCTTCCTGCGCACGGAAGGGCTGATCGAGGGCACCGAGGTGGTTGGAACGATCGCCGGCGACCCAGCGAAGCTCAGCCAGCCGGACGACACGATCGTGGTTCGACTTTCGATCCCGTTCGACAGCGCCCAGGTCGCCGAGCGCCACTTCATCGCCACCGCTTCGTGCGGGATCTGCGGCAAGGCGTCGATCGACGAAATCGCCCTCCGCTGCGAGCCGCTCGCGCCCGGTCCGGTCGTCGCCCGATCGGTCATCCTGGCGCTGCCCGATCTGCTGCGAGCGGCCCAGCCCGCGTTCGACGAGACCGGCGGTCTCCACGCCGCGGCCCTGTTCGCCCCGAACGGCGAACTGCTGGTCCTTCGCGAGGATGTCGGTCGACACAACGCGCTGGACAAGGTCATCGGCTCCCAGGTGCTCGCCGGCGCGCTCCCCCTCCGCGACCGCATTCTGATGGTGTCCGGGCGGGTGAGCTTCGAGATCGTCCAGAAGGCGGCCGTCGTCGGGATCCCCATCCTGGCCGCGGTGTCGGCCCCCTCGGATCTGGCCATCGATACGGCCGAGCGGCTCGGGGTCACGCTGATCGGCTTCCTGCGGGGCAGCGGCTTCAACGTCTACACCCACGACGGGCGGGTGGACCTGCGCGACCTCAGCGGCCTGGGCCGATAGGCCGGCCTCGGCTGGACCTGGGCCGACCTGGGCCGATCGGGCGCCCCGAACTGGGCCGATCGGGCGCCCCGAGCTGGGCCGATCGGGGCGCCCCGAGCTGGGCCGACCTGGGCCGACCTCGGCCGGACCTGGGCCGGACCTGGGCCGGACCTGGGCCGACCTCGGCCGACCGGCGGACTCAGGGGTCTCGCTGTCGTGCCCTGTTGCCGGCACCTCCCGTGCACCGGCACTTCGCGCCTGGGCCCCATGCCTGCCAGACAGCACCAGGCCCCAACGGACTGGCGGCGTCGTGTCTCGGTCAAGTCCCAGGACGTGGTGTAACAGGGCGTCATCCAGGCGCCCAGCGAGGCGCGATTAGCCAGGGCCTCCGCGGATGCCCACCGATCGTGATGGTCTCGGTGCAGTCTGTCTGACACGGATAAGTGGCGAGTAAGGGTCACCTGCTTCACTTGTCTCGATGCCAACCAGACGCCCATCCGTTGATCGTGAGACGCAGCGCCGACTCCGAAAACTTCGCCGCTCAATCGGCGAGGATATCGAGCGCATTCGGACGGATGCCGCGGCCACGATTGCGCAAGTCTCGGTGGCGGCCGGGATCGATCGCTCGTTTGCCGGTCGGATCGAGGCGGGCGTAGCGAACCCAAGTCTCGAGACCTTGACGGCCATCGCGGTTGCGGTTGGTGCGGATCTGAGTGTCCGCTTCTACCCCGGGACAGGCCCATCACTCACGGATCGCCATCAATCCCGGATGCTGGAGGCGATCCTGCGACGGCTGGCGACGGTTTGGAGGCCCCACCTCGAAGTACCCGTATCCCGCCCGGCACGAGGTGTCATCGACGCAGTTTTCGAACGATCGGGCGAGCGGCTCCTCGTCACCTCGGAGGCGGAATCCACGCTGACTCGCCTCGAGCAGCAAATCCGGCGGGCAGCGGACAAGGCGGGGTCCATCGGATCGTCGAACCTGGTCCGACCCGGGCCCGAGTGGACGGTGTCACGCCTGCTCATCCTCCGTTCGACGGCAACGAACCGCGACCTCGCCCGCATGTTCGAGGCGTCGCTGCGGGCTGCATACCCGGCCTCGTCGCGAGGAGCGGTCGCTTCATTGACAGGTGGCGAAACGTGGCCGGGACATGCAATCGTCTGGGTCCGGATTGAGGGTGACGTCGTCGAGCTCATGGACGGTCCCCCACGAGGAGTCCAGGTCGGTCGATGACGCGGCGGGGTCCCCGAACCGCCTCGAGCGTGCCTGCGGGTCTGCGCGGACGCACCCGCGTCGAGCGCCGCGGCCAGTGACAGGGGCTCCGGCTTCTGCCAGTTGCCTGCCAAGCCCGTTCGCGACCGCAATGGGCCGCTAACCGACTCCTCGAGGCTGGATGCTGCCTGGTGAGCACGTTCGTGGCGGCGCGACCGCGCGTGGACCTCGTGGCGGCGCGACCGCGCGTGGACCTCCGCGACCACAGGTGCGTAAGAGCCCCCGGCGCGCATGGACCTGCGCGACTCGGGCGGTCAGCCGGTCGGCCCCCGAGCACCTCGAACCACTGGTCGGCGAAATCGCGGTCAAAGGCGAAGGCCGTCCGCGTCTGGCTGCCTGCCGG
>JANNQZ010000395.1:0-1637 GCA_031401015.1 Chloroflexota bacterium
GAGCATGGTCAGTGTCTGGCACGCCCCAAGGATGGCCAACGGGATGGCGGCCCGGATGGTGACCCCAACCCAGTCCGGGCTGACGACGCCGGGTCGGACGAGCTCCATCAGGACGATCAGGGCAACGAGCAGGGCGCTCAAGGGGATGAGCGGCCGATCGCGCAGGATCGCGCGCCAGCCGTTCGCGCCGCCCACGCCGACCACGCCGCCGCCCCCCGGGACGATCTCAGCCTGACGGCTCATGTTCGAGCCCGCCGCATGGTGAGGACGCTGCCGAACATGACGACCCCGATCAGGATCGCGCCCTGGATCACGGTGGAGAGGTTCGAGTTGACGCCCAGGAGGGTCAAGTCCGTCCGCACCAGGGCGAGCACGAAGACGGCCACGATCGGTCCGGCGATTCCACCCCGGCCGCCGGCCAGGCTGACACCGCCAAGGACGATGGCCGCGACCCCGAGCAGGGTGTAGGCGCCGGGCACCGGCGTGCCGATCCCGGTGGTGGCGGTCAGGGCCAGGCCGCCGAACGCCGAGAACAGGCCGCCGAGCATATACGCGAAGACCTTGGTCGGCCCGACCGGGACGCCACTCCTGAACGCGGCCAGGCGGTTGCTGCCAACGGCATAGAGGGCGAGTCCCGCCGTGGATCGGCGCAGCGGGATCCAGATGACCCCGACGATGATGACCAGCGTCACCAGTGCCCGCGGGATCCACTCGCTCCCGATCGAGCCCGTCACAATGTCGCGGATCCAGTCGGCCGATCCGCCGCCGGGCGTGTGCAGGACCACGAGGGCCGCGCCGGCCCACACGAAGGACATCGCCAGGGTGACGACGATGTCCGGGACGCGGGTGATCACGACCAGGGTCCCGTTGATGATGCCCAGGATCAGGCCCAGGACGAGCACCCCGATGACGACGGGGATGGCGAACGCCTCCGGCTGGTCCTTCATCAGCACGGCCGCCGTCACGCTCGTAAACGCCATCATGGAGCCAACCGACAGGTCGATCCCGCCGGAGATGACGACGATGGCCTGGGCGACCGTCGCCATCGCGAGCGGAAGAGCCCCGATGGCAAGTCCCTGGAGCTGTGCGGCGCCATAGCTCGGCTGGATGAGGTACGTGATCAGCAGGATCGCGGCAAACAGCGCGAGCAGGGCCAGCGTCCACGAGTTGCGCTGCGACCAGCGGCGCACCTGCACCACGCGGTCCGGTCGGTCGGACGGACGGACGTCTACGGCCGCGCTCACCCGGTCACCGACGGTCCCGGATCAATCACATCCGCCGGCACGACGATGTGGAGATCCGTCGCCGTGAGCTCCTCGGGCATCGGGACATCCGGAGGCAGGTCGTAGGCGGCGCGCAGGAGGGTGGGTTCGTCGGCCTCGTCCACCGGGATCTCGGCGACGATCCGTCCACCGAACATCACGATCGCCCGGTCGCAGACAAGCTGGACCTCCTTGAGTTCGGAGGTGTAGAAGAGTACGGCCGCCCCGGCTGCCGCGAGTTCCCGGACCAATTCATAGATCTGCTGCTTGGTCCCGATGTCGATCCCGCGGGTCGGGTCGAAGCACAGCATCGTGCGGACTCCACCGGCGACCCATCGCGCGATCGTCACCTTCTGCTGGTTGCCGCCGGAGAGT
>JANNQZ010000396.1:0-2991 GCA_031401015.1 Chloroflexota bacterium
TAAGGATAGAAGCCCGTTGTAAAATCTGGAGTGGAATTTTTGATTGTTGAGCAAACGTAGTGGCCTCTACAATCAATGTGCCGTCGCCACTCGCCGACCAGGGCCGCCGGTTCGGGCGTATCGCGGAGATGATCGCAACGGTCCGCTTGCAGCCGGCATTCCTGCGCTACAGCGCGCGCCAGTTGGTCTTCGTCGTTGGCTCGCGCTTCGCCGTGCCGCTGGTCCCGCTCTACTACATTCGCGAGGTCGGCGCGACCGACGCCTGGATCGGGATCATCGCGACCGGTCAGTCGCTCGCCCTCCTGATCGGCTACTACGGGTGGCGAAAGCTGGCCGTCGCGCGGGGCCGCAGCCTGGTGCTGCTCGTGACCCTGATCGTTGGGGCCCTCTATCCGGCGGCCCTTTCGCTGGCCAACAATCTCGTCGTCGTGGCCGTCCTGACGGCAGTCGCGGCGATCTTTGCGGCCGGGATCGACCTGTCGCTGTTTGACGAGCTGATGAAGCGGATCCCGCGCTCGCACGGGGTCACCTTCACGTCGATCGATACCACGCTGGTCAATGCGGCCGGCATCGTCGCGCCGCTGCTGGGAGCGACGATTGCCGTCGCGTTCGGCATTCAGACGGCGCTCCAGGTGGCGTCACTCATCGGGCTTCTGGCGGCCGTGCTGTTCGCGCTCGATGTCCGAAGCCGGGCCACCCGATCCGAGCCCGCACCGCCCACACCGCCGGCGCCTCCGGCATTACCGGCACCACCGGCACCACCCGCGCCGGCCGCACCACCGGCACCGATCGAGGGAGCGCCGGAGGACTGACCTACGTGGCGCTCAGGCCGCGGTGCGCGGGATGAGGCGGCCCGCCTGGATGACCAGCCGCGGCCGCTCGAGGCGCTTGAGATCGACGAGCGGGTCACCATCGACGAGGATCAGGTCGGCACGCTTGCCCGCCTCGATGGTCCCGACCTCCGCTTCGAGGCCCAGCAGCCTGGCTGCTGGCGAGGTGGCAGCCCGAATGGCCGCCATCGCCGATGCCCCGTGGTCGTGGAGCAAGGCGATCTCGCGCCAGAGCATGTCGGGCATCACGCCGCGCACGCCGCAGTCGGTCCCCGTCGCGACCTCGACCCCGAGCCGGAGGGCCGTTTCGCACGAGCGCCGATGGAGTCGCTCGATCTCGCCCTGGCGCTCCCGCTGGCCGGCGGTCAGGCCGTCGAGGTTCTTCCAGACGTCGGTCACGGTCAGGGTTGGTACGAGGGTCGTGCCGGTCTCAACGAGCGTGGCAAGCGCGGCTTCGTCCGCCAAAAAGGCATGCTCCACGCTGGCCACGCCCGCCCGGGCCGAGCGACGCACCGCCTCGCTGTTCTGGGCGTGGCTGAGCACCCGGCGATGCAGCCGGGCGGCCTCGCTCACGACGGCCTGGAGTTCGCCGAGGCTGACCTCCTCCACGCCGGCGACAGAGGACACCAGCATCGCCGCCTCGCTGGACACGATCTTGATCACCGAGGCGCCGTCGCGGACGTTGGCCCGGACGGCCTTCACGAATTCGAGCTCGCCATCCGCCTCGCGACCGAACAGGTAGCCGTGGCCACCCGTGATGGTCAAGGCCGGCCCGGCGGCCAGCAGCTGTGGCCCCGGAATCTGCCCCGCCGCAATCGCCGCGCTCAGGGCAACGTCCAGGTTGGCCGGCGAACCGCCGCTCCGGGCCGTGGTGACCCCGGCCTCAAGCGCGCGCCTGGCCATGCCGGCGGCCCGAAGGATGAGCTGTGCATGACTCTCGAGGCGATAGAGGGCGAATGCGTCGTCGACCGTCGGATCGAGCGTGTAGTGGGCGTGACAGTCGATCAGGCCAGGCAGCAGGGTCCCGCCGGAGCCATCGATGACGGTCGTGCCGGCGGGCACCACTGGTGCCGGCAGAACCGTGGCCTCGATCGCCCTGATCCGGTCGCCTTCGACAATCACGTCCAGGCCGGCCCGAGCCTCGTCGCCCAGCCCGTCGATCAGCCGTGCGCCGCGGATGACCATCGTCGGCGTCACGGGTAGGTCGCTCGCGTCACGTGTAGGTCGTCCCCGTCACGTGTAGGTTGCCCGTCCCCCCTCGCTGGTCAATTGGCCGGTCCGCACGAGATCCGCGACCTCACGCAGGTCCGCCAGGTAGGCATCGACGAACGGTTCGTGACCGGCCGACTGCATGAACCGGATCGAGCGGACCGGGTGGGTGTCGCGGAAGACCAGCCAGCCGCGCACCTCGAGACCGGCGGCGATCGCGAAGATATCGAGCGTCTGCGACGTGTAGCCGAAGACCGACATCGCCGGCTTGCCCATGACCTCCAGGCCATCGATCGCCTCGATCCCGTCCCACCAGCGACGCAGGTAGTCCATCGTCGCCCCGACGACGCGCAGATAGCCCTCCTCGCCCAGGTAGGTCATCACCGCCCAGGCCGCGGCAATCGCGCCGCCGGGCCGGGTCCCGGTCATCGACGGCGTGACGTACCAGTCATCCGGTCGCTGCGGGCCGCCGAACTGGAAGACCTGGTGGCGGAAGATCTCCGGATGGCGCGACATGATCACCGAGGCGCCCTTGGCCGTGTAGCCGAACTTGTGCAGGTCGGCGGAGATCGTCGTCACGCCCGGAACCCTGAAGTCGAACGTGGGCACCGGGTAGCCGAGTTTCTCGGCAAACGGCAGGAAGTAGCCACCGACGCACGAATCGACGTGGAAGTTGATGTCGCGCTCAGCGGCGAGTGGGGCCAGCTCCTCGATGGGATCGACCATCCCGAGCGTCAGGCTCGGGGCGGACGCGACGAGCAGGACCGTGTCGTCGTCGATGGCTGCCCGGTAGGCATCGAGATTGATCTGGAGGTCCGGCCGGAGCGGCACGGGTACAAGCTCCAGCCCGAAGTAGTGGGCGGCCTTCCAGAACGCCGGATGGGCCGATTCCGGAACGACCATTCTGGGCCGCGTGATCTCCGGGTGGACGGCTCTGGCCCGGTCCCGTGCC
>JANNQZ010000397.1:0-3714 GCA_031401015.1 Chloroflexota bacterium
GATCCCCAAGCTGGCGCGGGTCCTGCACGTGGCGGACGCGTTCGAGGCCATGACGGCTGCCCGCCCGTATCGAATGACGCCGCTGACCAATGAGCAGGCCCTTGCGGAGCTCCGCAAGTTCGCAGGCGTCCAGTTCGACCCGGTCATCGTCGATGCCTTCGTCCGGACCCACCATGTCGATGGCGTACCAGACGCGGGCAGCCCCAGCCAGCCTCGACCGATCCCGCTGCTCCACCAGGCCGCCGAGCGGATGAGCGCGGAGCGGACGAGCGCCGAGCGGATGACGTAGAGCGAATGAATGCCACCGCGATCGCGGGGAACGCCACGGCCCCGATCGACTCGCGCTGAGGCCAGCGATCGCGACGAGATGACGTCGCTACCCCCGGCGACCCATCATGCAACCGTGAACGAGGGCCACTTCTTGTGCTGATCGGCGGCATCCTGCTGGGGATCGTCGCGGGGATCGTCGCTGGCGGGTCCCTGGGCAACCTCGCCAACATTCGCCTGCGACGGACGTGGCTGCTTCTCGTCGCCGTCGCCCTCCGCTACGGGACCGAAGCCCTGCTGACCGCTGGAGTCCCGCTGGTGGAAACCCTGCGGCTGCCCATGCTGACGCTGTCCTTCGCGATCCTGCTGGCGGCGCTGTGGACCAATCGCACCCATCCGGGCCTGAGCCTGGCGTTCGTCGGAGTCCTGCTGAACGCCGTCGTGATCGTGGTCAACGGCGGATATATGCCGGTCTGGGAACCGAGCCTGATCGCCGCCGGTTTCCGACCGGAAGATGCCTCAACGGCCATCCACGTGCTCATGCCCGCGACGCTCGATGCCTCGTTCCTTCTGCGTCTTGGCCCACTGGCCGACGTCATCCCGGTCCCGGTGGCATACATCCAGAACGTAGCGTCCGTCGGCGACACCTTCCTGGCCGCGGGCCTGGCGTTCTTCCTGTTCGCCGGGCTGGTCCGGGTCCCGTTGGAGATCACGGACGAGCAGCTCGAGCTGATCCGGCAGCGCCTGGCAGCCCTGACCGGCCCCACCCGCCCTGGCCTCGGCTACGAGTTCGGCGGCCCGCTCGAGACCGGTTTGACGCCCGCGATCGCGCAGACGGCCGCCCTTGAGCGCCCGTCACTCCTGGGTGGAACGAGCCAGCGTCTGGCATCGCCGACGGCTGGTTCGATCGCTGCAGGGGCCCCTCCACCGAGTCTGACCGCCCGGGAGATGACGATCGACGCTGGCGCCGCATTCGGTGCCCCAGCCGATGTCGCCCTGCGCGCCGCGGCAAGTGCCCTGCCGGGTGTCGCGACCGGAGACCAGGTCGCGCTGCACCCATACGTCAGGCTGGCGCTCAATGGCTCGTTCTCGGCCCTCTGGGCCGGGCAGTTGATCTCGCAGTTCGGGGATCGGCTGCATCAGCTGGCGCTGGTCGCGGTAGTGGCGATCACGACCGGCTCGGCCCTCGCGACCGGACTGGTGTTCGTGGCCGCGAGCCTGCCGAACCTGTTGCTGAGTCCGATTGCGGGCACGTTCGTGGATCGCTGGGACCGCAAGGAGGTCCTGATTGTCAGCGACGTCCTGCGCGCGGCCGTCGTCCTGTTGATTCCGCTGGCCGCGGTCACCAACGTGCTCCTGGTTTACCCAATGGTCTTTCTGCTGACCACGATCTCGATCTTCTTTCGCCCGGCGAGGGCGGCGATCCTGCCCCGGATCGTCGAGGAGCGCGACCTGCTGACGGCCAACTCAGCGATGTGGGTCGGCGAGACACTGGCCGATGTCATTGGCTATCCCGTGGCGGGCCTGTTCGTGGTTGCGCTGGGCAGCGCCGTGCCGCTTGCCTTCTGGGTTGATAGCGCGACCTACCTGGCGTCGGCCACGCTACTGACAGCGATCGTCGTTCGAGCGGCCAAGCCCGGAGCCGCCTCGGGGGTACCGGCTCGCCCGGGGGCACCGGCGGGCGAGGCAGCCGACGGCAGACGCGGGTTCACGGTCGAACTCGCCGCCGGCTGGCGCTTCCTCCGTTCCCAGCCAGCCCTGCTGGCGAACACGATCCAGGCAACCATCGCTCAGTTCACCATCGGGATCGTCACCGCCCTCACGGCTGTCTATGCGTTACGGGTCTTCGACGACAGCACGTTCGGCTGGCAGGCGGTCTATGGCTTCATCGAGACAGGGATCGGCGTGGGGAACCTCGCTGGCGGGTTCGTGGTCGGGATGATCGGCGCTCGCCTCGCGCGCGGGCGGATGGTCATCATGGGGTACGCCGCGTGGGGGTTGATGGTCACGCTGATGGCGCTCACGGATCACATCGGGCTGGCAGTCGGCACGGCCCTGGGCCAGGGGTTTGCCAACATGGTCTTCGTGATTCCGAGCCAGACCCTGTTCCAGGAGCGGACGCCGCCGGACCTGATGGGTCGCGTGATCAGCTTCCGGTTTGCGCTCGTGTTCGGCTCGATCACCGTGGGGATGGGGGCCGGCGCAATCCTTGGCGAAGTCCTTGGCGTCACGCCGGTACTCGCCTTCTTCGGGCTGATGACGATGATGACGGGTCTCGCCGGGTTCCTGGTCCCGGCGATTCGCGACGCCTGACGAGCTGTCCCTGTGCCTGGCGGACGGCGCTGCGGCCGCTTGGGTACACTGGCGCCCGCGTTGTGGCCGATGAACGAGGCGCCCGCCAGGAGTGACACCACCGAATGACTGATCGACCCGAGGGTACGCCGGATCCGGCGCCCGACGACCCGCACGATGCGACCGAGATCGAGGCAGACGGGGGCGAGCGGGCGCCCGACGCCGAGGTGGACGACGAAGGCCCAGAGGCCGAGGGCGACGGCGCCGATGCGGAATCCGAGGACGCCGAGGACACCGAGGACGCCGAGCTTGAGTCGGGTGACGATGTTGAGGATGAGGCCTCCGAGTCTTCCGGCCCTGGGCCCGGATCCGATGGAGATCCGCGGGCTCCGGCTGGAACTACCGGGCCACGACGGCGCGCCGCCACGCCGCCGTCCGTCCAGCGAGCGCCCACACAGTCCGAATTGGCGGTCCGCGTCACGGACAACGTCTCGCGCTACTTTGTCATCGCGACGGTCGTGTTTTTCATCGGGATCCTGCTGTTCGGGATGCTGGGTGGGAGCGGCGGCCTCCTGACCTCGACGCCCGCGCCAGTGACCCCGGCACCATCCGCGTCGGTGGCACCGTCCGCGTCGGCCGAAGCCTCTCCGTAGAGCGGCACGCGTCTGGTCACCCCAATTGGATGACTCAGGGCGGTTCGTAGCGGAGTAGGCTCCCGCCATGGACCGATGGCGCCGGAGCCGGCGGCGCTCGCCCGATGACGCCCCGTCGGCCCGTCACGCCATGGTGACGGGCCAGCTCCAAGGGCGGGGGATCACCGATGAACGCGTTCTGCGGGCGATGGGCCACATCCCGCGTGACCGATTCGTGCCCGACGGTGCGCGCCAGGACGCTTATGCCGACGAGGCCCTGCCGATCGGTGTCGGGCAGACCATCAGCCAGCCGTACATGGTGGCTCGAATGACCGAGCGCCTCGAGGTGGAGCCGGGCGATCGGATCCTGGAGATCGGCACCGGCTCGGGCTATCAGGCCGCGATCCTCGCGTGGCTCGGGGCAACGGTGACCACGCTGGAGCGCCACGCCCCGTTGATCGCCGACGCTCGGGCGAGGCTGGAGGAGCTTGGCCTGGCCGACCAGGTCGAGATTCGGCTGGCC
>JANNQZ010000398.1:0-1516 GCA_031401015.1 Chloroflexota bacterium
ACCGCCGCGCTGGCCCGGGCACTCGCAGCCAGGCCCGGTCCGGATCCACGGGGACTAGCGGCGTCCGAGCTCGACTACGAGGTGGCTCGGCTCCTGATCGAGCTCGA
This sequence comes from Chloroflexota bacterium, assembly GCA_031401015.1. Classification (GTDB taxonomy): domain Bacteria; phylum Chloroflexota; class Limnocylindria; order Limnocylindrales; family CSP1-4; genus SPCO01. Next base: position 108 of record JANNQZ010000398.1, read on the forward strand.
GGACGACCGGCTGCGCGAACGGAGCGACTACAACGAGGGGGCCCAGGGTGAGGCCGAGCGGGCCGCCGATCGCGAAGCGATCGACCGGTTGATGCTCGAACGACGCCAGATCAACGAAATGCGCCTGTCGCTCGACCGGCGCCGCGACCAGACCCGGCTGCTCAGCAGCCACCGGAGGTAACCATGTCCGCCGACCCGCTCGACAAGCAACTCGTGGAGGCTGTTCTGGCACGGCCCCGCCGCGCCAAGGCGGACGTGGAGGAGGCCAAGCTGGCCGGCATGCGCCCGTCGCGCTCTGCGGGACTGGCCGTGGCCGACGACGAGGACGACGACGACGACATCGAGGTCGGGCCGGAGGGGCCTGACGGCGCCAACGTCGGGATCATCCTGGTCCCCGAGGACAGCATCGACGCCGTCGGCAAGATGCCGACGGACGCACCGGCCAAGCTCGATGCGAAGGCCGTCGAGGAGCCAACCGCTGAAGAGCTCGAGGCCATCTCGGCGGACATGATCGGGATCGACGACCCGGTCCGGATGTACCTCAAGGAGATTGGCAAGGTCGCGCTGCTGACCGCCGAGGAGGAGGTCGTCCTGGCCAAGGCGATCGAGCTTGGAGAGCAACTGGTCGAAGCGCCGTGGAAGGGCATGTTCTCGCTCCACGAATGGACCCTCCACGATACGGAACGCAAGACGCGAACCACCAAGCCGCAGCACCGCCTGCCGTTCGGCGAGGAGGCGCATGCGTTCGTGCGCAAGGCGCTTGCCGATGCGGGCGCCGCCGACCTGCTCGTGGCATCGCCCGACTTCCACCTGATCAAGGCCGGTCGGGATGCGCAATCTGACGGCACCCGTGACCGCCTGCGGGAAGCCAAGAAACTCGTCCATGCCTATAACGAGGCACCGGGTGTCGACACGTTCCTGCCATTGATGGACTGGGCGTACATGGCCGTCCATAACGGCGATCTGGACTCGCGCGACAACGTCGGCCTGCGGGCCATCTGGGACTGGACGCGGGACGAGGTTGCCTACCCTGCGCTGGAGCGCTGGATCACCGCGGGCAACGATGCGGACCTGCTCAAGCAGATGGGTTTCGATCCGGAGGTGCCCCTCTCGACCAAGCTACGCCATCGGTTCGGGACGATCGTGGTCATCGGCCGGGATGCGCGTGAGCAGCTGACTTCGGCCAACCTTCGGCTGGTCGTGTCGATTGCCAAGAAGTACATCGGTCGCGGCATGTCGTTCCTGGACTTGATCCAGGAGGGGAACATCGGACTGATTCGAGCGGTCGAGAAGTTTGACTACGAAAAGGGCTTCAAGTTCTCCACCTACGCTACGTGGTGGATCCGCCAGGCGATCACGCGGGCGATTGCGGACCAGGCTCGGACCATCCGGATCCCGGTCCACATGGT
>JANNQZ010000399.1:0-6867 GCA_031401015.1 Chloroflexota bacterium
CGGCTACCTCGACCGGGGCGATGAGGTCCAGCTGATCCAGAAGTACGCGGCGTTCTGGCTGGTCCTCTGCCCGGACGGACGCCAGGGCTGGATCCACAACATGACCCTCGGCGATGTCGTCGGCAGCGCAAGCAAGCCGGACCGGCCCGTGGCGACGATGCCTACCAATGCGGATAGCTGGACGATGGGCGACTCCGATGCCGACGCCGATGTGCTCGATGCCTACCTCGAGTCGCGCCGCCGCGCGTCCTGACGCCGACCCGGCTCCTTGCGCAGGACAAGGACGTGCTGGTGCACGATGTTGGGAACAAATGCCCGCGGATAGCCGTACGGCCGGAGCCGGGTTCCGGCCTGGTACCAGATGAGGTCGCCCTTGGGCACGAACCCAGCCGCTGCGGCACGGGCAGCCAGGTCGGACCCGGTGAAGAGGTAGCGCCCGTCCTGATAGGCGTCTCGGACAATCACCACAGCGTAGCGGCCTTCTCGCAAGACGCGATGCAGCTGCCCAAACACGTCACCCATCGCAGCGAGGAAGGCCGGATAATCCGCCGCATTGGCGAGGTCCGCGGCCGAGTCGCTGACCATCGCGTAGTCCGTGCGACGGTTGGCATGCACCCTGGCGAGCATTCCGCCGGCCATGGTCATCGGCAACTGGAGGTTGTACGGCGGGTCCGTGGCGACGAAGTCAACGGACGACGGCTCCATCGCGGGGAGCAGGGCGAGCGCATCGCCGACGCGTAGGTCCAGCCCGGATGGATCGAAGCCCCGCTGACCGCCCGGATCCGCGGTTCCCAGGTCGACGAGATCCGGACCTGCACCACCGCGCTCGGCTACGAGGCCCGCGACGACCGTGTCGTAGACGGTCGCCCAGCGCTGGTCAAGCTCGATGCCGATCGCCCGGCGCGGGCCGCGGGCAATCGCCGCCCCCAGCAGGGTCCCGCCGACCCCGGCAAATGGGTCCAGGACCAGTTCACCCGTTCGGCTAAAGAACTCGATCAAACGAGCCATCAGGCGGGGTGGCTTGTTGGCGCCGTGCGCCTTGCGAGCGGCGTGGCCAAGTTCGGACGGGTAGGCCGTAGTCAACAGCGACTTGGTGAAGTAGAGCCACTCCTCGCCCGGCAGCTCGTTGAGCGTGTTCGAGGGGTGCGGCGCACGTCGGTCGTCGGTCATCGGCGCCAGCCTAGCCGAGTCGGGCATCGGCGAAGCTGATCGGGCGGCCGAACCGACCCGCCCGGTCCGCCAGTAGAATGCGGGGCATGCCCGGCAGCTACACGAGCACCCGGTTCGTGGGACGCGAGGAGGCCTTTGCAAGGCTCGCGACCGCTCTAAGCGACGCCGCCGGTGGTCGGGCACGGTTCTTGCTCATCGGGGGATCAGCCGGGGTCGGGGTGAGTCGCCTGCTCGATGAGAGTCTTCGAAGGCTCGCCGGCGTCGCCGAGCCGTGGACCGTCCTGCGAGCCAGTGCGTGGTCAGGCGGCGACGACGAGCCATACGGCTCGATCATTCGCGCCGTTGGCCCAACCCTTCGGGGATTTCCGCAGGCGGACCTCGCCGATCTGCTTGGGCCGGCTGCCGTGGAGGTGATGCTGCTGCTCCCCGATCTGATCGGGCGGGCCGATGACCCGTCCGCGACGGTCCCGCCCCAGCAGACCACCACGTCATCGGAACGTCGCCAGGCGCGTACCCTCGAGAGCGTCCTTGGACTCCTGGGACGGCTTGGGGAACAGCGACCCGTTGTTCTCGTGCTGGAGGACCTCCATCGGGCGGACGCGGCAACGAGGACCCTGGTCACCTTCCTCGCGCGGATCTCGCGCAACCAGCGACTCGCGATCATCGGCACACACCAACCTGACGTCGTCAGGCGCGACGATCCGTGGTCGGCGGACCTCGCGAGCCTGGCGAAGGCACCGCAACCGGTGGAACGCTGGACGCTCCCGCCACTCGATCGCGGTGAACTCGCGGCGTTGATCGAGGGCATCGACGGCAGCCGGGCATCGGCCAGCCTGCTGCTGCTGATCGCCGAGCGATCCGGCGGTCTGCCGCTTGTGGCCGAGGAGCTGCTCGCGGCTCGTCGCGAGCTCCCGCAGGCCTCGCTCACTGGTTCCTTCGATGACCTGGTCATGGCGCGTCTAGCGGCTCGCTCCCTTGAATGCCGAAGGGTCATGCGACTCCTGGCCGTCGCGGGGCGGCCGCTGAGCACGGTGGAAGTGGCGGCCTCGGCGGAGGCGTTCGAGGCCGAATCCAGCCGCCCGGCTCCGAGGTCGGCCGGAGGGCCCCGACACGGAGACGGCGTCCTGGGGGCGGATCTGCTGGGCGGCCTGGCCGAGGCCGTGGAGTTTGGCTTCGTGCTCGGGGACGATGAGGAGCGGATCGCGGTCCGTCACGAGTCGATCGGTCGCGCGGTTGTGCGTGACCTGTTGCCCGAGGCGCGTTCCCGGCTCCATGGCGCCCTTGCGGCCGGGATGGGCGGGCCGGCGATGGCCGTTGCACGGCACCTTGTGGCTGCGCACGATTCGCGCTCTGCCCGAAACGCGGCGATCACGGCGGCGGACGTGGCTGCAGCTCGCCATGCCGCCGCGGATGAGCTTGCCGCCCTTGAACTGGCGCTGGAGATCCCCGATGAGCCGGACCCAGGTGTCATCCGACCCTGGGCGAGCCTGCCCAGCGCGGATCGCATCGAGCTCCAGGTGCGAGCGTCAGCGGCCGCGTTTGCGATCGGTCGGACGGCCCGGGCGAGTGCCTACCTGGAGGTGGCGATCGGCGCGCTTGACCGACGCCGGGATCGCGTGCGGCTCGGCCTCCTGTACGAGCGCCTGGCCGACGTTCGCCAGGCGGCTGGCGATTCGGCCGGCGCGATGCAGGCTGCACGTAGAGCGGTAGAGCTTGTGCCACGCGAGCCCAGCCCGGAGCGGGCCACGGTGCTTGCATCGCAGGCATCGCTATACATGGTTGACGGGGCCTTCTCCGAGGCGCAGCGGCTATCGCGCGAAGCCATTCGTGTGGCGCGTGCGTGCGAGCCGGTTGCCACGTCTCAGGAGATTGATGCGATCACCACGCTTGGCGTGGCCATGGCCTGGGGCAGCGATCCGGAAGGTGCGATCGACCTCCTTCGTCAGGCCGAGGCCGGCGCGCGCGCCGCGCGTGATCCAGACGCGCTCTTTCGGATCACCGCCAATCTGACCACGGTCCTCGACCTCGTAGGGCGTCGTGGAGACGCCGTTGATGTCGCCTATCGGGGCATCGAGGACGCGAAGCAGGCTGGCCTGGAGGCCGTCTATGGCAACTTCCTGGCCGGCAACATGGCCGAGTCGCTCGTGCTGCTGGGGCGCTTCCGCGAAGCTCGCGCGGTCTGCCAGCGGGCACTCAGCTGGGCGCCGGTCGGGGTCGTATTCCAGGCCTCGTCGGTCTGGCTGGCGGCCGTCGAGATCGAGACGGAGGCTGGCGAAGTGGCCGGACGCTTGCTCGGCCAGACGGTACTTGAATTTGATGCGTTGCACGAACCTCAGCTCGCCGGCTCGTACTACCTCGTGGCCGCGTCCTACGCGCTGTGGCGTGGGGATGTCGTTGAGGCCAGTCGATCCGTCGATCGCGGCTGGGCGCTTGTGCGATCCACCGAGGAATGGGTCCTCGCCGCCAGGATGGCCGCCATGGTTGCCCGGGTGGACGCCGCCGTTGCCGCCGATGCTCGGGAGCGGCGCCAACTCTCGCCGCTAGCCGCCGCACGGTCCCGCACCCACGAGGTAGTGCGGGCCGCCGCCGGGCTCGTCCTGGCCAGCGGTGCGCCGCGATCGGCCGGGACCAGGCGAATCGCGGAGGCCTATCTCAGCACGGCTCGTGCCTACCAGCGACGGCTCGAAGGCGACGATGACCCCGCCGTTTGGGGCCGTGTCGCCGAAACCTGGACCCACCAGTCAGCGCCATACGACGCGGCCCTGGCTCGATGGCAGCAGGCGGAAGCGATCCTGGCGTCCGGGGCGGGCCAGGCCGGGCGAAGCGAGGCACGCGAACCGTTGCTGGCCGCGACGCAGGTGGCCCTGGAGATCGAAGCCCGGCCGCTGCTGCGTGCCCTGCGGGATCTGGCGGGGCGCGCCAGGCTGGAGTTGCCGGATGAGGTCGAGGCATTTCTGACGGAGCCGAGCCGTGAGCCCGTCGCCCTGCCTATTGCCCCGGCGGTTGGCGTCGGGAAGCTCGGCTGGGAGGGATCAGCGGAGCTGGTGCTCGCCGTGGCCGGGGATCCCCGACGGAGTGCCGACCCGGGCGCGAGCTTCGGCTTGAGCGGACGGGAGCGCGAGGTCCTGGGCCTGGTGGCGAGGGGCCGGACCAATCGCGAGATCGGTGAGCGCCTGTTCATCAGCCAGAAGACGGTCGGCGTGCACGTCGGCAACATCCTTTCGAAGCTGGCGGTCTCCGGACGGGTTGAGGCTGCCACGGTTGCCATCCGGCTCGGCTTGACGGATCGAGTCTGACCCAGACGCCGCGAGACCCGGACGCCGCGAGACCCGGAGGGAGGGCTCCGGGTCTCGATCGGATCGCTGTGCGCTCGGCCGGACGGGCACCGGCCGTAGCGTGGCTATGGTCTGGCTAGCGCCACTTGTACCCGGCGGCGAGGACGAGGGCGATCGCCACAAGCGGACCGATGGTGACGGCGAGGCGCCAGCCCCGTGCGATGAGGTCTCTGGCCATTTGTTGGACTCCGATCTGTGACTGGATCCGGACCACGCTCCGAAGAGCTGGAAGGCAAGACTATTGGTGAACCCCGAGTCCACAAGACATCCGATGGTCCTGGCGGGTCCCCCCCGGCAGTACTAGCGCCTGCCTCCCACGCTGAGGCAGACCGGCCGGCGTTCAGTGGCCCTGTCGACGGGACAGGTTCACGGGCGGACGCGACACGACCCATGGGCACCTCCGCCGGTCCGCACCGGCTGTCGGACGGCGAGACCCCAACGAGGGTGCCCGGTCCCATGACCGCCGCGAGCATTGTCGCCACGACCCCTTAGCTGCGACTTATTCGGCGCCGCGCCGCGCCGCTCCCCGGTCGCTGGATCGGCCGACTGGCTGTGATTCCAGCCGGATTCCAGCCTGATTGGTGTAACCGACCGATTTCGTTACCCGAGCGTCGAATGCTTCAGCGGTGCTGGAGCGAACGACATGTTTTGGTCGAAGCCGGCCGATCTCTCCAGTGCCATTGGTGGCATCGACCGGGCAATGTCCCGTTCACCAATCGGACTGAAATCTGGCGTCCCGCCGAGTCTTCACGCCGCTGCGCAAACATCGCCCCGCGATCTACGCGACCGGGGTAGATTCGGGGCGTGACACCCACTGGCGAACAGCTGTGCTACTCGGATGCGTACCTGCGCTTGGTCGAGGCACGGGTGATCGCGGTCGACTCCTCCGAACGCCCGTTTATCAGCCTCGATCGCACGGTCTTCTACCCGGGCGGCGGCGGGCAGCCATCGGATCGCGGTCTCGTCCTGCGAGGCACGGACGGTCGTACGTGGACGGTTCGCGCGGCCCGCAAGGTGGACGGCGAGATCGTCCACGAACTCGAGGCTGACGACGGCGATGCACCGGCGGTGGGTGACGCGGTCACGGTCGACCTTGACTGGGCGCGCCGATTGGCCCTGATGCGCACGCACACGGCCCTGCACGCGCTGTGCGGCGTGGTCTGGCGCGACTACGGCGCGCTCGTGACCGGCGGCAACATGGAACCCGGCTCTGGCCGGATGGACTTCGAGTTCGAACGGATGTCTGGCGAACTCGTCGACACGATCGAAGCCGCGGTCAACCATGAGCTCGCGGCCGCGCGCGAGGTCCGGGTCAACGTCCTGCCGCGCGACGAGGCATTCGCGATTCCGGACCTCATCCGGACCAAGGTGAACCTGCTACCGCCGGGGATTGCCGAGATCCGCACGATCGAGATTGTCGGGCTCGACCTCCAGGCCGACGGTGGCACGCACGTCTCGAACACCTCCGAGGTCGGCGGGATTCGAGTCACCGGCTACGAATCGAAGGGCCGGATCAACAAGCGCATCCGGATCGAGTTGGTCGATCCGGTGGCCTGACCGCACCCAGCCAGCTGGATCGGGCCCCGGATCGCGGGATTCTGGGGACCTGGTTCTTGGTCACGTGTTCTGTCGAGGCGCCTTCGCGGCGTCCGCCGCTATAGCGCCTTGACCGCCGCCGTGAGCGAGGCCAGGCCCTCCTTGGCGTCCGCGAAGAGCATCCCGGTCTTCGGGTTGGTGTACAGCTCGTTGTCGATGCCCGCGTAACCGCGACCCATCGAGCGCTTGATCACCACGATCGACTTGGCGTGGTCGACGTCGAGGATCGGCATCCCCGAGACCGGCGAGCCGGGTCGGCGGGCGGCGGGGTTCGTCACATCGTTCGCGCCGACGACGAGTGCCACATCGCACCGATCGAACTCCGGGTTGATCTCCTCCATCTCCTTGAGCTGGGGGTAGGGGACGTTGGCTTCGGCCAGAAGCACGTTCATGTGCCCGGGCATTCGACCGGCGACCGGGTGGATGGCGTACTTGACGTCCACGCCGCGGTCCTCGAGCAGCTCCGCCAGCTCGCGGACGGCGTGCTGCGCCTGGGCAACCGCGAGCCCGTACCCGGGCACGACGATCACGTGCTGTGCATACGCCAGCTGGATGGCGACGTCGTCCGGGCCAATCGCCCGCACGGAGCCGCCGGCACCGCTCACGGCGCCCGCCGTGCCTTCGCCGCCGCCGAACCCACCGATCATGATGTTCAGCACGGAACGGTTCATCGCGTCGGCCATCAGCTTGGTCAGGATCGCGCCCGACGCCCCGACCAGCGCCCCGGCGATGATCAGCACGTCATTGCCCAGGACGAACCCGGCCA
>JANNQZ010000400.1:0-5753 GCA_031401015.1 Chloroflexota bacterium
ATGGTGTTCATCACCGCCGGGCTTGGAGGTGGAACCGGCTCCGGGGCCGCCCCGGTTGTCGCCCAGATCGCCAAGGAGGGCGGGGCCCTGACGATCGGCGTCGTGACCAAGCCGTTCGCCTTCGAAGGCACCCGCCGCAAGCTGATTGCGGAGCGCGCCGCAGAGGAGCTCAAGGCGCAGGTCGATACGTTGATCACGGTCCCCAACGATCGGCTCCGGGACGTGGTCCAGAAGAACACCAGCATCCTTGACGCGTTTCGCGTCGTGGACGACGTGTTGCGCCAGGGCGTCCAGGGCATCAGTGACATCATCACCATGCCCGGCCTGATCAATCTCGACTTCGCGGATGTGCGCGCGATCATGAAGGACGCGGGGTCGGCCCTGATGGGGATCGGTCGCGCCTCGGGCGAGAACCGCGCAGTCGAGGCGGCTCGTCAGGCGATCGCCAGCCCGCTGCTGGAGGTGGACATCGCCGGTGCCCACGGCATCCTGTTCAACATCACCGGCTCGTCCAGCCTGTCGCTCTTCGAAGTGACCGAAGCGGCCGAGGAGATCCGGGCCGCCGCGGACCCGGAGGCGAACATCATCTTCGGGACGAGCTTCAACGAGCGGCTCGGGGATGAGGTCATGATCACGGTCATCGCCACAGGCTTTGACGGTGGGCGCCGCAAGGAAGCGGCGCGCCAGTCGGCAACCGGCGTGATGGATGCCGCCGCGACCGGCCGATCGTCGCGTGATCGCGACTTCCTCGAGGAGCTCCAGCGCCAGCGCGACGAGGTGGCCACCGGCGGCTATGGCGGTCGACGTCTTGAGGAAGACGCGGCGGCCGTCGCCATTCCCCGTCTGGAGCGCTCCGTGGGCGAGCCGACTCGCCGGGCCGCCCCGGCCTATGACGCCGAGGATCTCGAGATCCCGAGCTTCCTTCGCCGCAAATGATCCGGGCCGGCACCAGGCCGGCATGGATGTCGTGACGGCCCCGGCGTCCCGTGATCGGGCAGAGGCGATTGAGGCCGCCCGCGAGCGGATCCTCCAACGGATCGGCGAGGCGTGCGCGCGTGCGGGGCGCGACCCTGCCGCAGTCACCTTGCTCGCCGTGTCGAAAACGATACCGGTCGCAGTGCTGCGCGACGCCGTCGCCGCCGGGCTCAACTGGTTCGGCGAGAACCGGGTTCAGGAGGCCCTGGCCAAGGCCCCGGACGTCCCCGGAGCGCGTTGGCAGCTGGTAGGTCCGCTCCAGGGCAACAAGGCGCGCAAGGCGCTCGAGGTGTTCGAGTCGATTCAGTCGGTCGACTCGGTCGAATTGGCGGAGCGGCTCGACCGCATCGTCGGGGACCTTCGCCCAGGGGCGCGCTACCCGGTGCTGCTCCAGGTCAATGTCGACGACGATCCTGCCAAGGCCGGATTTCAGCCAGACAGCCTGGAGGCCGCCATTGATCGAACAGGTCCGCTCGGGGCACTTGCCGGCCTCGATATCCGGGGACTGATGACGATCGGCCGCCTCGTTGACGACCCGGAGGCGGCAAGGCCCACTTTTCGCCGGCTGCGGTTGCTGTCGGACCGGCTGCGGGGCCTGGGTGCCCCGATTGGACCTGAGTTGTCGATGGGGATGAGCGACGATTTCGAGGTTGCGGTCGAAGAGGGCGCCACGATCGTCCGTGTCGGTCGCGCCCTGTTCGGCGAGCGACAGGTCCGCGGTGACGGACCGAGCGGGCCACCCGCCGGCACGTTCTGACCGAGCGTTCCGCGGCCGCGCCGAATCGGGTGGCTGGTAGAATCCCGGCGTGAACTTTCTATTGACATTCGTCCAGTTCCTGGTCATGGCGCTGTGGGCGCTTGTGTTTGGGCGAATGCTGATGTCGTGGTTCGATCCGTCCGGGCGCACGCAGGTGTCCAGGTTCCTGATCCAGTCGACGGAGCCCATGCTGGCGCCCGTTCGCCGGCTACTGCCCCCGTCCGGGATGATGGATTGGTCCGGGCTCATCGTCCTGTTGGTGCTCGGTGTCCTGGTGCGCGCATTCTGACGCCTTGAGCTCAGCCAGCAGTCGTTTCGCGGTCCGACTCACGCCACGAGCCTCGGACAATCGAATTGACGAGGTGGTCGACGGTGTCCTGAGGGTGCGGGTCACGGCGGTCGCGGTCGAAGGCGCCGCCAACGACGCCCTGATCGAGCTGCTGGCAAGCGAGCTCGACGTGGCGCGACGTGACGTCCGGATCGTGGCCGGCGGCACCGCGCGTCGCAAGCTCGTCGCCGTCGACGGTGTCGACCTGGCAGCGATCACGGCCAGATGGCCCGGACTGACCGTGCGGACGGGCGGCTGAACAGCGCGCATCGGTCGGGTATCATCGGCACCCGATGTCGGGACGCCGACGGTCGATCGCGGAACCTCGGGCGATTAGCTCAGTTGGTCAGAGCGCACGGTTCACATCCGTGAGGTCACTGGTTCGAGCCCAGTATCGCCCACCACCACGCCGCTCCGAGCGAACTCGCGAGCTTCACGGTAGCGCAGGCCGCCGCTACGGCGCGACCAGCTGGAATGTGTCGAGGATCCGATCGAGCGCCGAGAAGTCCCGGTCCTCGACCGCGGCGACCTGAACGAGCATCAGGAAGCTGCGGTCCGCAGGTTCGGCCACGACCTCGAGGAATGACGCGTTGCCGTTCGGGCCGCATCCTCGCCAGACCTGGTACTCGCCACTGTAGAACGCGTCCTCGTAGTGGTCGCGCTCGACATCGGTGCAGTCGGAGCTGAAGTCGGAGAGGGCGAGGTATTCGGCCGGCGTGAAGCTGGCCGGCAGGCTCGTTGACGCCCCAAAGAAGACGCCGGGGGTCTCCCAGCCGTCGCGCCAGGCATCGATGTCCGGGGCGGCCACGACGACCACGCCCACATCGACGCCATCATGCTCCCAGGTTGAGGTCGCAATATCGGTCCAGGCGGTGGGAAGCTCGACGCTGATCGTGCCGGTGTCGTCGGTCTGCTTGATGTACTCGGGATAGTCGGCGTTGGTCCCCTCATCCTCGGCGAAGCTGGTGGTGAGCGCGAGCGGCGCTCCGTTGATCTCGCCTTCGAGGACCTCGCTCGTATCCTGGCGCAGCACCTGGATCGGCATGACATCCGTCGCGCGATGGCTGCGCAGGACCTCGCAGTATTCGCGCATCGTTCCATCGGACGCAAGGGCGACCGCCGACAACCGGGTGATGATGTCGCCGGACACGATCCCCGCCTTGGCCGCCGGTGAGCCCGGCTTGACCGAATAGACCCAGATGCCGGTGAATTCGGCGTTGGTGAAGGCAGAACCGTTCACGCCGATCGAATAGAGATCCTCGCCCTGCCGAAGTCGTTCGACGACCTGGCTCGCATCGGCGCTGGAGATCGCCCAATGCTGCTGCGTCGAGGGGTCGCCGGCATAGTGCACACCGACCACCTTGGCGTCCGTGGTGACCACCGGCCCGCCCGAGTTGCCCGGGTTGGTGGCGGCGTCGTGCTCGATCGAATCCTCCACCCATGCCCAGTTCTCATCAAGGATCCCGTGGGCGCGACTGACGATGCCGCGGGTGAGGGTGTACTCGGGATCGCCCAGCGGGAAGCCGGCAACATAGATGTCGAGCCCAGGGCGGATATCATCGTCGTACCACTCGAGATAGGGCACGTTGCTGACGCCGTCGATTTCGATCACCGCCAGGTCGGCGCACTCGGACGCACCGAGGACCCGCGCGGCATGCTCTTCGCGATCGGGACCGAGCCAGACCTTGATCGTGGCGGCGCCCGTGACCACGTGGTTGTTGGTCACCGCGATACCAGACGGGTCGATGACGAAGCCGGAACCGCGTCCTGATCCAACCTGTTCGCCGGCCTCCGGATCGCGGAACGAACCGGTCGCCTCGATCTGGATCACGGCGTTGATCGCTTCATCGAACTTGGTCAGGGCACCTGAGGCCGCCGACGCCGCGGGGGCGGATGGAGCTGGCGTGGCCGCCGCCGTCGCGGCGGACGTCGCGGAGGTGGAGGCCGCCGGAGCCGCGCCGCAGCCGCCGACAATGAGCACGCAGCCGAGGGCCGCCGCCACGAGTCGCTGCATGATCATCGAACAACCTCCCCAGGTCAGGAATACGCAGCGGGATGGCCCCCGTCGCGGTCGCGCCAGTATCTTGGCACTTCCTCCACCGCGAAATCAGCCAATTGGCGGGCCACCCAGAACTTTCGCGTCACGGACGTGCCCGGTTGTGCGTCACAGGGGACAACCAGCCAGCATGCTCCTCCGCGATGAAGCCCTCGGTCCTCCCCCGGGGGCTTCTTCGTGCCCGGGCTACCCGTCCGCCGCCAGTCGGCGAAGGACCGCCGGCAGGATTCCGCCCTGGCGGTAGTAGTCCACGTCGATCGGGCCGTCCAGTCGCGCGATCGTCTCGAACCGGCGGGTCGTGCCGTTGCCCCCGGCGGCGGGATCGCGGAACGCGTTGATGCTGACCGCCTGGTGCGGCGTCAGGCCGTCGGCCAGGCCGAGGACGTCATAGATCTCCCGGCCGGTCAATCCGAGGGAGGCGGCGGTCTCGCCCGGTCGGAACTGGAGGGGCAGGATGCCCATCCCCACCAGGTTGGAGCGATGGATCCGCTCGTAGCTCTCGGCGAGCACGAACCGGACGCCCAGCAGGGCCGGTCCCTTGGCTGCCCAGTCGCGCGATGAGCCAGAGCCGTATTCGCGACCGGCGAGGATCCCCAGCGGCACGCCCTCGGCCCTGTAGCGCATCGACACGTCGTAGATGAACCCGTCCTCGCCGTCGGGCAGATGTAGCGTGTACGGACCCTCCCGGTCACCCATCAACCGGTTGCGCAGGCGAATGTTGGCGAACGTGCCGCGCGCCATGACCTCGTGGTGGCCGCGACGCGCACCGTAGGAGTTGAAGTCGAGCGGCCCGACGCCGTGCTCCTGGAGCCACCGACCCGCCGGCGACGAGGGCGAGATCGACCCTGCGGGCGAGATGTGATCCGTGGTCACCGAGTCGCCGAGCACCGCGAGCAGCCGGGCGCCGACAATGTCCTGGACCGGCGGCGGGACAGAGGCGATTCCCTCAAAGAACGACGGGCGCGCGATGTAGGTGGAGTCGTTGCGCCATTCGTAGCGGTCCCCCGACGGGATCGGTAGCGCTCGCCAGCGCTCGTCGCCCTCGAACACGGTGGCGTAGGTCGTGCGGAACAATTCGGGATCGATCGAGTCGGCGATCACCGCGCGGATTTCACCGGGCGCGGGCCACAGATCGGCGAGAAAGACCGGTGAGCCGTCCGAACCCGTGCCCAGGGGCTCGCGCGTCAGGTCGATATCGACGCGGCCAGCGAGCGCGAACGCGACAACCAGCGGTGGTGAGGCAAGGTAGCTCGCCCTGACCTGCGGGTGGATCCGGCCCTCGAAGTTGCGATTGCCCGACAGCACGGCGGCGACCACCAGGTCATTCGCGTCCACCGCCGCGCCGACCGCGTCGTCCAGCGGGCCCGAATTGCCGATGCAGGTGGTACAGCCATAGCCGGCCAGCGCAAAACCCAGGGTGGCCAATGGCTCCATGAGCCCGGCGGCCTCGAGATAGCCGGTGACCGCCCGGGAGCCCGGTGCCAGCGACGTCTTGACGGTCGGCGCGACCCGAAGCCCACGGGCGACAGCGTTGCGCGCGAGATGACGAATCTCTTCGACACGATCCGTAGCAGCTCGTCGCCTGCGTGATGACCCAACGAATCGTTCACTTCCTTGAAGCGGTTGAGGTCGACGAG
>JANNQZ010000401.1:0-4259 GCA_031401015.1 Chloroflexota bacterium
GACATTCCCCCGATCCTGGATAGGATCGGGGTCGCGTTGAAGGAAATGGGATGAATGCCGATGCCGTACCACATGGCCCCGATCCCCACGCCACGTCGGGTGGGCAGGTCGCCGGCGCCCTGTCTGGCATTGAACGCGGCGGCATCCGCGATGGCGCGATCCCAGGCCGGTCGCAGGGCTTCCAGACAGGCGCCCAGACCGGCACTCGCGGCCAGGACCTGGCCGGTCGCCGTCACCGAGCCGGCTCCGAGCGCATTGCGAAGGCGAATCTCCAGTCGGTCCATCCCGAGCTGGGCGGCAAGATCGTCCAACAGCGCCTCCTGGGCGATGGCCGCCTGCGGGACACCGAACCCGCGGAACGCTCCGCTGATCGGGCCGTTCGTGTAGATCGCCCGGGTCGTGGCGCGAACGGCCGGGACGACATACGGGCCGCTGGCATGAACCGGCACCCGGTTGGCGACGGTCGGTCCCCAGGATGCGTAAGCGCCGGTATCGAAGTCGCCGTGAAAGTCGATCGCGGTCAGGCGGCCAGTCGCGTCCGCGCCCAAGCGCGCGGTGATCCGGGCCGGGTGGCGCTTGGTCGTCGCCAGCATTGATTCGGGTCGCGTGTAAACGCAGCGCACCGGGCGATCCAGGAGCCAGGCTGCCAGCGCGATCAGGGGCTGGACTGAAAGATCGAGCTTCCCACCGAAGCCGCCACCGCATGCGCTCGGCATGACCCGGACCTGGGTGGGCGTGAGACCCAGGATCAGGGCGATCTCGTCGCGATCCATATACGGCGTCTGGGTCGTCGCGAACACCTCGACGCGGTCGCCCCGGCGTCGGGCGTAGCCGGCCTCCGGCTCGATGTAGGCGTGCTCCACGTGCGACGTCTCGAAGGTCCCGCTGGCGACGACCGCGGAGGCTGCGAGGCCAGTTGTCGCGTCGCCACAGACCACCCGCCCCGCGGCCAGGATGTTGCCGGGCGAGCCTTTGTGGAGCTGCTCGGCGCCAGGTGCGGCGGCGGTCTCCATCTCGAACAACGCCGGCAGCGGCTCCCAAGTGATCGGCAGGTCGGCGTCCCGGATCCGCGCCACGGTCTCCGGGTCGCCGACGAGCGCGGCGACCGCTTCGCCTCGATACCGCACGTGACCGTCGGCCAGGACGGGCTGATCCTTCCCGGTGGCGTAGACCCCGTGTTGGTTCTGGCCCGGGATATCGGCGGCGACCAGGACACGGACCAGGCCCGGATGCGTGGCGTGGATCGCCGACAGGTCCCCGATCGTAAATTTGGCGCGAGCGTGTGGGGAGCGGACCGTGCGCAGACCCAGCGCGCCGGCCGGGACGACGTCCGCCCCGAAGATCGTGGCGCCCATCACCTGGTCGACTCCGTCGAGGCGCAAGATGCGGGCTCCGACCGCAGATCCCGGACCCGGCTCTGGCGCTTCGGCGAGGTCGCCCGCGCTGCCGACCTCGCCGGTGGTGCGGACGGCGTCGACGATCTTGCGATAGCCGGTGCAGCGGCACAGGACGCCGCCCAGTGCTGCCATGACCTGGCTTTCGGTCGGGTGGGGTGCGACGGCCAGGAGCGCGTCCGATGCCATGAGCATCCCGGGCGTGCAGATCCCGCATTGCGCCGCACCGGCGCTGAGAAAGGCCGCCTGCAGCGGGCTGAGCGATGCCACGTCGGCCAAGCCTTCCACGGTACGGACGTCGCGGCCGTCCATCTGGCCGAGCGGCACGAGGCAGGCGCAAACCGGGTCGCCATCGAGGCGGACGGTGCAGGCGCCGCAGTCCCCAGCGTCGCAGCCGACCTTGGTGCCGGTTAGACCGAGATCGTCGCGGAGCACCTCGCTCAGGCGGCGCATCGGGTCACCGGTCACCGTAGCCTTCGAGCCGTTGACACGGAACGAGATCGACGGCGCCGACGCTGCCGGTCGGCTCATCCGGCAAGCTCGGCAACGGCGCGCCGGACGAGGACCAGGGCGGCGTCGCGTCGGTAGGCGGCCGGGCCGCGCACATCATCGATCGGGGTCAACGCTGCCAGGTCTGCCGCAACGATCTGGTGTGCCAGGTCCCGCGACGGTACCCGCCCGATCAGGCGAGCCTCCGCCGCCGGAAGCCGCTGCGGGACTTCAGAACAGGCACCTACCACGATCCGCGCCGCCATGATCCGGCCGTCGATGCCAAGCTCGATGACTGCCGCCACCATCGCGATCGAGATCACGAGATACGCCCGCGCCCCCAGTTTGAGGAAGGCGGACCTGGCTTTCGCCTCGGGATTGGGGATCAGGATCGCGGTGACCAGTTCATCAGTGCGACGTAGCGTCCGCCGGTTTCCGACGACGAACTCCCCGACCGGAACTTCGCGATGCCCGCCAACTGAGGTCAATTCCACGCGGGCGTCCAGCGCCATCAGATTCGGCAGTCCATCTGCCGCCGGGGACGCGTTGCATAGGTTCCCGCAGATGGTGCCGCGGTTCTGGATCTGGACACCACCGATGGACCGCGCGGCCGCGTTGAGCCCGTCGAACCTCGGTGGCAGCTCGTAGCGAAGTAGGTCGGTCCAGGTTGCCAGGGCGGGTATGCGACAGATGCCATCGTGCGTCGAGATCTCGCGTAGATTTGGCAGCCCGGCCAGGTCCAGGACGTTGTCGTCGATCGCGCGGCCAACACGCGCCGGGAAGATATCGGTACCGCCGGCGAGGAGGGTGCGGGGCATCGTCGCGAGCGCGCCGAGCGCCTCCTCCAGGTGCCCGGGCCGGAGATAGCTGGCCATCGCCCTGGGTCAGTCGCGGAGCAGCGGCAGCACGTCCGACGCGAGACGGTCGATTGTCTCGCGGCTCCAGTCGAGCGGGTTGAGGATCACGTGCTCGACGCCGCCAAGGGCCGCCATCTTGCCGCGAATTCGCTCTGCCAGCGCCTCCGCCTCGCCAAGGAGATAGAACTCCTGCCAGTAATCGAGGTCCATCCCGGAGAAGGTCCGGAACCTGGCCGTCGCGCTGGCGGGCGACTCCCCAGGTCGCAGGACGTGGATGAAGTTGGAGTAGACCTTGGTCATCTCGGCCGGATCGCGCCCGAAGCCCGCCATCTCCTCGCCGATGATGGCCCAGTCGCCGGCCACCATCTCGGCGGTCGCCGACGAGTGCGGGACCCAGGTGGACGCGTACTTCGCGATCCGCCGCAGGACCGGTCGAATGGTGTCCACCTGCTGGCCGTAGATCTTCTCCGACGGCTGGGTGCCGCCACCGATCCAGATCGGCGGGTGCGGACGCTGGACCGGCTTCGGATCAATCGTCAGATCGGAGAAGCGGTAGAACTGGCCCTCGTACGAGACGTGGTCGCCGGCCCACAGCGCGGTGATCGCATCGAGCATCTCGTTCATCCGGCGGCCGCGCTCGCGAAACGGGATCCGCAGCGCCGCGAATTCGCCCTCGTGCCAGCCGACGCCGACGCCCAGCACGGATCGGCCGCCCGACAGGACGTCGAGCGTCGCCCACTCCTTGGCGAAGGCGACCGGGTCGCGGAACGGCAGGACCAGGACCAGGGTCCCGAGTTTGATCGTGCGGGTGACGCCG
Organism: Chloroflexota bacterium; assembly: GCA_031401015.1. GTDB lineage: Bacteria > Chloroflexota > Limnocylindria > Limnocylindrales > CSP1-4 > SPCO01. Next base: position 3,558 of record JANNQZ010000401.1, read on the forward strand.
GACAGCGCGGACAGGAGCGAGATCGGTTCGAGCCAGGTCGTTCGATATGCCGGCGGCGTCACCAGCAGGTGATCGATGAGCATCGCGGTCTCGAAGCCCAAGTCCTCAGCGTGACGCAGGTAGGCGCCCATCTCGGCGAGGCTGGCCGTGCCTTCGCCCAGTGCAAAGCTGGGCAGTCGGAGCCCAAAGCGCATCGGCGTCAGTGTCCGCCGGCGCCGATCGGCCCGCCCTTGACGACCTCCGCCGAGCGCGCCGCCGGGGCGGTGTTACGGCTCCGGCCAATCACAGCGATGCCGTCAATCAGGACCATGGAGATCCCCGGCAGGTCCCCGTTGGCCAGCGCGTCGAGGGCCGTCGCGGCGACCGAGCCGACTGGCGCGTCGATGAGGCACAGGTCGGCCGCCTTGCCGGGCACGAGCGTGCCCGTGTCCAGCCCGTGGATACGCGCCGTGTTGCCCGTCGCCAGGCTGATCACGATCTCCGGGGCGACGCCGCCCAGCGACGCCAGGTGGGCAATGAGCCGCAGGATCCCGAGTGGGACAACCCCCGTTCCAGAGGGCGCATCGTTGCCCAGGATGACCCGACCAAGCACGCCCGCCTCCACGGCCCGCCGCAGGGCGAATAGGGCGGTCCGGCCGTTGCCGCAGTGGACCAGCTCCAGGGCGATCCCGGAATCGGAGGCGATCAGTCGGTCGATGTCGC
>JANNQZ010000402.1:0-5888 GCA_031401015.1 Chloroflexota bacterium
CCGGTGCGATCGCGGCTCGGCTCATCGCCGCCGAGGGCGCGACGGTCGTCGCCGTTTCTGACTCGACCGGCGGCATTCACAATCCCGCCGGTCTGGATATCGGGCGGGTGGCCGGCTGGAAGCGCGAACACGGCACGGTCCAGGGTTTTCCGGGCGCAGCGGACATCAGCAACGCCGAGATACTCGAGGTTGATTGCGACATCCTGATCCCAGCCGCGTTGGAAAACCAGATCACCGAGCGGAACGCCGGGAGGATCAAGGCCCGGCTGATCGCAGAGGCCGCCAACGGACCCACCACCCCGGCCGCCGACCTGATCCTGGCGAGCAAGGGCGTGTTCATGATCCCGGACATCCTGTGCAACGCCGGCGGCGTTACGGTCAGCTATTTCGAATGGGTCCAGGACCTCAACCGCGACCACTGGACCGAGGCGGTTGTCAACGACAAGCTGCGGACGATCATGGTCAAGGCATTCCATGAGACCCTCGAGATCGCCGAGCGCGAGTCGTGCGACATGCGGACGGCGGCATACCTGCTCGCCGTCGACCGGGTGGCCAACGCGATGTCCATGCGTGGCCTCTACCCGTAGGACCGCAGGACCGGGCGTCACGCCTCGGTGCTACCATCGCGGCCATGCTCGATCACGAAGAGAAGTTCCTGTTCAAGGAGGAGATCCTCCACCTGTCCAACGCGGTCTCCGAACCAAACGTCCTCGACAACGTTGAGGATCTCCTCGCCGACGTCATCACGAGCCCGCGCTTCGACTCTGAGGTGTTCACCCTGGAGCGAAGCCTGCAGGTGATGCTCGGGCCACGAGCGGGGACTACCCTGGTCGGTCTCCTGACCGTCGCGCCGGAGGTCTTCGACGAGGTGGCCGAGGTTCGCATCCCGTCCGACCTGCACGAGCGCCTCGTTGCCTGGCGGGCGCGGTTTGGCCTGGCCATCGACAACGCGCTGAATTTCCTCAACAACCCGGACGGGATCCAGGGGCACAACTTTGCGACCCAGATCGCTCATGTCGAGGACCGTCGCGTCCTCCAGGGTCGCCTGACCCTGGTCCGCTACAACAACGAGCCACAATTCTTCATGGCCGACGCGAGTGTCTTCTTCGGCCTCGTGGCGGACATCATGGAGCGCCTCGGGCCGTACCTCGAGTCGGACGCGGTGGAGGCCGAAACGCTCACCCGCCTGCGTGACGCGATCCAGCTGATCGAGCGCAAGACCGCCAGCCGCAACTGACGGGCGTCATGCGCCACGTCTATCTCGCCGCGACCGGCCAGAACCGGGGCAAGACCACGGTCAGCCTCGGGGTGCTCGATGGCTTCCGACGTCGAGGCTTGTCCACCGGGTTCATGAAACCCGTCGGCCAGCGCACCGTCATCGAGGATGGCGTGCCAGCGGACGAGGACGCGATCCTCATGCGGCATGTCTTTGCACTGCCCGAGCCGCTTACCCGGATGAGCCCCGTCCACATCCCTCGCGGCTTCACCCAGACATACATCGAGGGCGGCTCCGTCGAGGACCTGCCGGCCCGCATCCGCTCCGCCCACGAGGCGTTCGCGGCCGATCGCGACATCCTGCTGATCGAAGGCACAGGGCACGCAGGGGTCGGCGCCGTCATCGACCTGTCCAATGCCGTGGTCGCATCCATGCTGGGCGCGCCGGCGGTCATCGTGTCGGAGGGCGGCGTGGGCCGCCCGATTGACGAGATCGTGCTCAACGCGGCGCTCTTCGAGCGGCACGGTGTCCGTGTCGCGGGCGCCATCGTCAACAAGGTCGATCTCGATGCCAAGCCGGGACTGGCGGTGACCCTGGAGCGGGGCCTGGCTCGGCACGGGATCCCGCTGCTTGGCGTGTTGCCATACCGTCCGCTGCTGTCCAATCCGACCTTGGCCATGGTCCTCGAAGGCGTCCACGGAGAGACGCTCAATCCCGGTCCCGACCTGGACCAGGTGATCGGCGGGGTGGCGATCGGCGCAATGGAACCGGCGCACATGCTCCAGCGGATTGGCCCGCGCAGCCTGGTGATCGTCCCGGGCGACCGAACCGACGTGATCCGGGCGATCGTGGGCGCCCACGTCGACAGTGAGGCGGATGGGACGGGGGCGCTCGGGATGGTGCTGACCGGCGGTTACCGCCCGGACCGCTCGGTCATCAACGCGATTCGCCGCGCCAATCTGTTCGCTACCCTCGTCCCGGAAGACACCTACGCGGTGGCCTCCGAAGTCCACGACCTGCTGGTCAAGACGCATGCCTCGGACGCGGGCAAGATCGCCGAGATCAAGGAGCTGGTCTGGCAGCATCTGTTCATCGACCGCGTCCTGGAGGTGTCTGCGCAGGCTGCGGTCTGACGTCGTCCAGTGGCTCATTGTCGATCAGTCGAGTGGTGCCGAAGCGGACGGCCAGCGACAGGAGTGCGGGGCCATCAACGGCGTCGAGCTCCTCGAGCAGCGCGGCATCGGCGACCGAGACGTACTCCGGGTCAGCCAGCGGTTCGGCGGTCAGCGTCTCCCACATTGCGGCGCGGAGGGTCTCTGCCGACCGCTCGCCGGCGTCCCAGCGTCGCCGCGCGGCTAGCAGCGCGCGACGAAGAACCGGGGCCGCGGCGCGCTCCGCTGGAGAGAGGTGGACGTTCCGTGACGACAGGGCCAGCCCGTCGGCCTCGCGGACGGTCGGGCAAACAACCACCTGCGTCGGGATAGCCAGGTCACGGGCCATCTGGCGGATCACCATCACCTGCTGGGCATCCTTCTGCCCGAAGTAGGCGTCCTCCGCACCTACGAGCCCGAAGAGGATGGCGACCACCGTGGCGACCCCTTCGAAATGCCCCGGGCGAGCCGCCCCTTCCAACGGTCGCGCCACCGCGCCCACGACGACGGCGGTGTCGAAGCCTGTCGGGTAGATCTCGGTCGGGTCGGGCGCAAAGACGATGTCGACACCCTCGGCCTCGCAGATCCCGACGTCGTGTCCTTCGTTGCGTGGGTACCTCGTGAAGTCCTCTGGGCTGCCGAACTGACGCGGGTTGACGAAGATCGTGACGACGGTCGTGGCGTCAGCCGTGCTGGCCAGGCGGATCAGCGCCCGGTGGCCGTCGTGGAGCCAGCCCATCGTCGGGACGAGGCCAACCGGCCGGGGCGCCATGTCGAGGGCGGCACGCAACTCGGCTCGGGTTCGGACGACCTGGGTCAAGCGGTCCCCGCAGTGGATCAGAGGTCGCGATCGAGCGGAATGCCACCGACGGGGATGCTGCCACGCGCGGTGTTGCCGGGGCCGTCCGACGAGCCCCGCCCGAGGACGGCATCGAGCACGCCTTCGTCCATCCGGACCGCCTGTTCCGGGCCCGGGAAGGAGCCGGCGGCGACGTCTGCGGCGTAGGCGGTGGCCGCCTCAAGGATCGAGTCGCGAACGTGCGCGTATGGCCGGGCATGACGAGGCACGAAGTCGCCCAGACCGATCAGATCCGTCACAACCTGGACCTGGCCGCTGCAGCCCGCACCTGCCCCGATCCCGATGGTCGGAATGCGGAGGCGCTCGGTGATCGCGGCGGCAAGCTGCTCAGGAACCAACTCGAGCACCATCGCGAAGGCGCCCGCCTCCTGGACGGCGTACGCATCGGCGATCAGCGAGCGGGCCTCGTCCACCGTCTTGCCCTGGACCCGCACCTTGCCGATCGTGTGGATCGCCTGCGGCGTCAGCCCGATGTGACCCATGACCGGTATCCCGGCGCGCACAAGGGCTTCGATGACCCGGGCCGTGCGAACGCCGCCTTCGACCTTGACCGCCTGGGCACCCGCCTCGCGCAGGAAGACTCCGGCGTGCTCGATCGCGCCGCCAGGCGATGCATACGACAGGAACGGCATGTCCGCCACGACGAGGGCCCGGGTGCTCCCTCTGACCACAGCCTTGGTGTGATGGACCATCTCGGCCATCGTCACGCGCACGGTTGACTCGTACCCGAGCATCACCTGGCCGACCGAGTCGCCCACAAGCAGCATCGGGATCCCGGCCTGATCGAGCAGCTGGGCGGTCGGGAAGTCGTAGGCGGTCAGCATCGGGATCCGTTGGCCGTCTGCGTACAGCCTCGCGATGTCGGCGATGGTCAGGCGCTTGGGGATGACGGACGCGGCGCTCATGCTGGCTCCCGGCTCGGTTCGCTGCTGTGTGCAGTCTGGATGGCTGCGTCGCGCTCGTCCAGCGCCCGCGCGATTCGGTCCAGCAGGCGATGGGCGACCTCGCGCTTGGAGAGCAACGGCAGATCCTCGCGCGCGCCACCAGCGGTCAGGATCGTCACGCGATTGGTGTCGGTTCCAAAGCCCGAACCCGGCTCGGCGACATCGTTGGCCACGAGGAGGTCGGCGCCCTTGCGGCGGAGCTTTTCGGGCGCCCGATCGAGCGACCCGGTCTCGGCCGCAAATCCGACGATGTACGGAGGCGGCCTGAGCGGCTCGCGGGTCGACGCGCCGTCGCTGTCCAGCCCGTGGGCGATCCGCCCGATCTCGGCGAGCAGGTCGGGCGTCGCCTCGAGCTCAAGCGTGATCCCGTCCCTTCGCTCGAGCTTGTGCCCGGCCACCCGGCTCGGGCGGAAGTCCGCGACAGCGGCGGCCATCACCAGGGCATCGAAGCCGGCCGCGCCGCCGGGCGCATGTGTCGTGCGCAGCAGGGCTGCGCGGAGATCGGCCGTGGACTCGACCCGGACCACGTCTGCGTCCAGCGGCAGGCTGACCTCGGTGTTCGCGGCGATCAACGTCACCCGCGCGCCGCGATCCAGGGCCGCCTCCGCGACGGCGATCCCCATCCTGCCGGTCGAGCGGTTGCCGATGAATCGCACCGGGTCGATCGCCTCTCGCGTCCCGCCGGCGGTCACGACCAGATGGCGCCCGGTGAGGTCGGCGTCTCTCGACGGGCCGATGATCGGCGGGCGAGCGGCGGGATCGGCGGCCCGGATTGGGCGCTCGGCAATCGCCTCGACCACTGAGTCAACGATTCGAGGCAGCTCTGCCAGGCGCCCGACCCCCGATTGCCCAGAGGCGAGCGGCCCGGCTTCGGGTTCGACGATCGTGTATCCAAAGTCGTCGCGGAGCCGGGACACGTTCCGCGTTGTCGCCGGATGCGTCCACATGTCGCCATCCATCGCCGGCGCCACGATCACGGGGGCGCGGGTCGCCAGGCAGGTTGCGGTCACCACGTCTCCGGCCATACCGGTCGCCATGGCCGCCAGGAAGTGCGCGGTGGCGGGCGCAACAACCATGGCGTCGGCGCTGTCGCCAACGACGATGTGCCCGATCCGTCCGTCCGGCGTGAGTTCCAGGAGCTCTGTTTCGACCGGATGTCGGGATAGCGCTGCAAACGAGAGCGGTCCTACGAATCGGGCCGCAGCCGGGGTGAGCATGACCGCCACATCGGCACCTTCCGCGGTCAGGAGGCGAAGCAACTCGACCGCCTTGTAGGCGGCGATCGAACCCGTGACGCCGAGGCCGACGAGCCGCCCGGTGAGGCGCCCGGTCACGCCCGGCCCACGCCGATCACTCCCGGCCCACGCCGATCACGCCAGGTCCAGCTTGAGCGGTTCGCCGCCCCCGACCTCGGCGTGCAGGATCGCGAGGCCCTTGAGCGTCAGGTCCGGATCGATCGTGTCGATGCCGCGCAGCGCACGCGCCCACGGCGCCGCCGACAGGCCGCCGGTCAGGATCGCCTTCACCGCGCCCGGTGCCACGCCCGCGGTTTCGGCGAGCTCGGCGCGGACCCGCTCCAGCAGGCCGCTGGTGAGTGCCTGGTAGCCGAGGATGACGCCCGCCTGCATGGCCTGGACCGTGTTGCGACCAATCGCCCGGTCGGGCGTCCGCAGGTCGATCCGGGGCAGCTTGGCGGTCCGCGCGATGAGCGCTTCGAG
>JANNQZ010000403.1:0-6798 GCA_031401015.1 Chloroflexota bacterium
CCCGGCGGTCCCGACGACGACCGTCATATCGAGCGCAACGCTCCGGTCAGGGCGGCACCAAGCTGGTCGTCATCCCCCGGGTCGACCGTGCGAAGGTCCAGGTGGACGGCACCGTCCTCCACGCGAGCGATCACGACGGGCGCGCCGACGCGCAGCCGCGCGGCGAGTGCGGCAGCACCGGGGCCTGACACCACCAGCCCCACCGACTCCAGGGTTTCGCCCGGCAGCGACCCACCGCCCACCGCCGACCGCATCTCGCCGATGGTGACTTCGTGCTGAATGGTCGACGGCAGACCGTCAACGATCCGGCTGGCGCGCCGTCGTAGTCCATCCGGGCTCGCCGAGATCATCCGCCAGACCGGAACCTCCGTCATCGCCCGGCCGGCGCGATAGAGGCCCAGCGTGGCAGCGAGGGCTGTCAGGGTCACCTTGTCCGGTCGGACAGCGCGGGCCAGCGGATCGCGTCGGATCCTGGTGATCAGGTCCGCCCGACCGACGATCAGGCCGGCTTGCGGCCCGCCCACCAGCTTGTCGCCGCTAAAGGTGACCAAGTCCGAGCCTGCTGCGAGTCGCTCTCGTGGCATGGGCTCGTGAGTCAGGCCAAACGCTGCGGTGTCGAGCAGGGCGCCGCTCCCCAGATCGTCGACCACGATCGCGCCGTGACGGTGGGCGAGTTCGGCCAGCGCGACGGGGTCGGGCGTTTCAACGAAGCCGGACTGGCTGAAGTTCGAGGGGTGGACGCGCAGGACAACGGTCGCTCGGCCCTCGGACAGGGGCTCTTCGAAGTCGGCGGCGCGGGTGCGATTCGTCGTCCCGACCTCGATCAGGCGGGCACCGGCTCGACGAATCATCTCCGGGATTCGCACCCCGCCACCGATCTCGACCAGTTCCCCGCGTGAAACGGCGACGCCTCGCCGGCCGGCGAGGGCGACTGCGAGCAGCAGCGCCGCGCCGTTGTTGACGGTGACGATCGCGTCCGCGGCGCCGGTCAGGGCCATGAGGTGTTCCTCTGCCGCGCGGAAGCGCGGGCCCCGGCGGCCCGACGCGGGGTCGAGTTCGAGGAGAGAGTAGTTGGCGGCGGCGTGGGAGGCGGCCTCGATGGCGGCCACGGGCCAGGGCGCTCGACCCAGGTTGGTGTGGAGGATCACGCCCGTCGCGTTGATGACCGGGACGAGGCCATCGCCCCCGGGGTCCGTAAAGGCGCTCAACCTCGCCAGCACTGCCTCCGCGAGACCCTCCAGGGCCGTCGGCCCTCCGCCGGCGCCCAGCGCGGCCCGTTCGGCGGCCACGATCTCTCGGGCTACGGCGGTGAGCGGCGCCGTTTCCAGTCCATCGGGCAGGCGTTGACGCACGGCCGCGAGGAGCCGCTCCACGCTGGGTGGGCGCTGGCGATCCGTCGGCATGGGGCCCTCCGTGGCGGGAACGCGGGGAGTGGCGGGAACGCGGGGAGTGGCGGGAACGCGGGGAGTGGCGGGAACGCGTGGGAGTGGCGGGAACGCGTGGGAGTCGAACCCACCGCGCCGCGCCGAGCGCCGCGCCACTGGTTTTGAAGACCAGGGGACCCACCGGGACCCGACCGCTCCCACCACGATGGTAGCGTGATCGTGGCCGCGGCTCAGACAGGGCTCCCGCGCGAGGCCGATCCGGCCCCAGCACGTCGATTCCAATGCCGTTGGTCTACGGGACACGACCCGGTTGCAGCCTCCAGCCAGATTGGAGCTTTCGACCGATCTTGGTCAGATTCGTCGCGAGTTCCAGTGTCGTTGGCACAATCAACGCCTCGTTGACCAGGAAGTGTCGCCTACACCAGCCGGGCTGGAATCGGCATTCCCGGCCCCGCGCCAGCCGGGCTGGAATCGGCATTCCCGGCCCCGCGCCGCCTGCCCCGCCGGCAATCGGCCCGACGCGTCGGCGGCTTATGATCGGCAGCGTGCCGGCCATTGAACTGATCCCGAACCCGCCGTTCCGTCTCACCAGCCTGACCGACTGCGGCGGGTGCGCCGCGAAGCTCGGGGCGGACCTTCTGGCGGAGGCGCTCGCCGGACTCGGCGCCGAGGCGGCGGCCGACGTGCCTGGCAACCTCATCGCGGGCCTCAATCCGCCAGACGATGCCGCCGTCTACCGGGTGAGCCCGGACCTCGCGATCATCGGGACCCTGGACTTCTTTCCACCCCTGGTTGACGACCCCCGCACGTTTGGCGAGATCGCGGCCGCGAACGCCCTCTCCGATGTCTTCGCGATGGGAGGCCGGGTCCTGTTCGCACTATCGATCGCCGCCTTTCCGGAGGCTCTGCCCAGCGACGTGCTCACCGCGATCTTCGCCGGCGCCTCGGCCAAGGTTCGGGAAGCCGGCGGGACGGTGGCCGGTGGGCACACGATTCGCGATCCCGAACCCAAGTACGGCCTGGCTGTGATCGGCGCCGCGCATCCCGACCGGCTTCTGCGCAAAGGCGGAGCCCAACCTGGCGACACATTGATCCTGACCAAGCGACTCGGCACCGGGATCCTGGTGAGCGGCCACCGCCAGGGACAGACAACCGATGCTGACCTGGCGACCGCGATCGACCAGATGCGAACGCTCAATCGAGCCGCATCGGAGGTCTTCGTCGAGCACGGCGTTCGCGCGGCCACGGACGTCACGGGCTTCGGCCTCCTCGGCCATGGCCTTGAAATGGCGAGAGCGTCGGGGACGCGCTTCGTCTTTGAGGCTGCCGCCTTGCCGGCACTCCCCGGAGTGCTGGATCTAGCCGAGGCGGGAATTGAGACCGGCGGCGCCGCCCACAACCGGCGGTTCGTGGCGCCGTCACTGGCGGTCGCGGACGGTATCCCCGCCGAGATCATCACCTTGGCCCACGACCCACAGACAAGCGGCGGCCTCCTCGCCGCGATCGCTCGGGAGCGCCTCGATGCGATCGAATCCGCCCTGGACCATGCGGACGTCCCGCACTGGCGGATCGGCCTGGTCGAGCATGCGGACACCCCTGGCGTTGCGCTCGGGTGGGAGATCGTCTGACCCTGGATCGGAGTGAGACTCACGGCGCTGTCGCCCGACCAGGATGTCGAAGGGGCTTCGCTGACCGCTGACGCCTCGTAGCCTGGATCCTCGACCGACGATCCCCGTGGACGAGCCTCGACCTGGAGGCACTCGCTTCAGGGCGACGAACGCGAGGAGCCGACAATGCCCCGGTGACGATTGATCGGGGGGCCCGAGAGAGGTACCGGGACAGGGTCAGCCCTTGGGAAACCCGTCCCTCTCCGCCGCGTGGAATCGGTCACGTGCCGCCGATTCGGCATGGGCAGCTTCCAGCACAGTCTGGTCCGCTCGCGCCTGGTCATCCTCGGTGGTCGCCGCAGCCTGTTGCGCCGCCTCGGCAGCCTGGCTTGCTGCGGCTTTGGCGCGCTCGGCTGCCTCTTTGGCCCGAGCGGCCGCGTCCGTCGCCTCGCGGGCGGCTGATTCGGCCTCCACCGCGGCTGCCTCAGCGGTCGCGGTGGCTGTCACCGCCCGCGCGGCCACCGACGCGGCATCGTGCGCGGCGGCCGAATCCCGTTCTGCGGCGCGCCAGTCGGCGAGCAGTTCAGACGCGGAAGCGTTCTCAGCATCCCCACTCTTCGCCATGATTGACGCCCTCCTTCTCAGGGATCAACGCCTCGTCAGCTGCCTGCGGACATGGTGTGCGTTGAGGTCGCGAGCTGGTCCCTGGACAAATGCTTGGGACCGGCGAGCCAACATTGAGCGCCGGTCCCGTGTCATCTGTTATCCAGTCGAGATGATTTGGCTCCTCCGAAGGGTGGCGGATTTGTCGCTGTGTCGTCTGTACTACACCGGACATACGAAGATGGCTCTGGTGAAAGATGAGCGTAACCAAAGGCACCGGTGGGCGTGACATCGACCCGCGAGCAAATCGCCTGCTGCGGGGGCTGCCGGACGCCGAGCTCGACCGGATCCGCCCCGCCCTCGAACCGGTGGATCTACCACGTCCTACGGAGCTGGAAGGCGCCAACGAGGAGGTCCGTTTCGTCTATTTCCCGACCAGCGGAGTCGCGTCCATTGTTGCCATCGATGAGAGCGGCGAGTCGGTGGATACCGCGATCATCGGCCGGGAAGGCATGACTGGTCTCGCGGTCTTCCTGGGCAGCATGCAGTCTCCGGTCCGGACGATCGTCCAAGTACAGATGGCAGGGATGCGGATGGAATCCGGTGCGCTGCGAGAGGAGCTCGCCCGCGATGGCAGGCTCGTCACGCTCCTGCGGCGACACACCCAGGTTGTGATGATCACCATGGCCCAACTGATCCTTTGCAATCGGATCCATCGCCTGGATCAACGGGCCGCTCGCTGGCTGCTCCAAGTCGACGATCGGGTCGACGAGGGGCACTTCAACGTCACGCAGGAATTTCTCGCGCAGATGATCGGCGTCCAGCGTCCCGCCCTATCGGTCGCGATGCGCCAGTTCAAGGACGCCGGGCTGGTTCGTTACGCGCGAGGGCAGATCAGCATCGCCGACCGCGACGGCCTGCTCGCCAAATCGTGCGGCTGCACCAACGTCATCGCCTCCGAGGCACGGCGGCTCGACAAGATACTCGAGCGCGCTGCTGGCGCCGACCAATCGTCGCGAACTGCCGGTAGTGGCTCCCAATATTGAGCCACTACCGGAAACTCCCTCCACGACCGCCGTTCAGGCGCTCGCGACCGGGCGCGTCGTGCGCGCGGTTGTCCGATCCAGGGCCGGGGTCGTTGCCCAGGAGGCTGATCAGGTCGTGTGGGCTGTGGATCTTGGCGTAGCGCCAGCGGCCGAGCTTGCCCCAGTGGTTGACCGCGGCGATCCAGCGCCGGGCGCCGACGTCCTTGGACCGGTCCGCCTCGCGTTCAAGGCCCTTGACCTCGACGACCAGGTGGTCGTCCGACGGCGCCCCGTCCCCGTCGCGCAGGTCAACGACGAAATCCGGGATGAAATCGTGCTTGCGCCCCTGGTGTTCGTACGGGATCGTGAAGTCGAGCCGCGCGTTCTTGACCCAGCCGCACACTCGCGGCGACTCATCCAGGGCGCGCGCGACCTGCCGTTCCCAGCCGGAGTCCACGACCGCCTTCGAGAGATGGCTCTTGACCGTCTCCAAGCACGGCTTGATGGTCAGGAACGGCGTGACGTCCGTCGAGCCGATGCCAGCCATGTCGTGCAGGACCGGCGGGAGCGGTTGCTCGCCCTCGTCGTCGGCGGGCCGGATCGCGGCCGAGACACGCGAGATGATCGTCGACCGGTAAGGTTCCAGCGCGATCTTCTCAATCGCCGAGGCCCCGACTCGCTGAACCCGCGTCTCGACATACCGGCGGACGATCCCGAGGACCTGCGGGAACATGATCCGCCGGCCGGCCTCGTCCCCGAACTTCAGGTCGTCGGTGATCTTGGCGGCGATCTCGAAGACCGTGTTCTGGAGCCGGTGCGCTCCGTAGTAGGCGGTCCGTTCGTGCACCGCGCCGCGGCCCTCGCCCCGGGGTGCGTCGACGCCGTCCAGGCCGCACGTGATCGCGTCGGCGTCCGGCACTGGCGAGTCGGCATCGTTGAGGCCACCGATGACCCAAGCGTCCCGCTCAGGTGAGATCACGCTGCGGGATGACAGCAGTCCTGTCTCCTCGTCCGATCGTTCGGCTATTCTCCGTTCGGGGCCGCCGCCGACATCCGTGGTCGGGTGATGGCGATCCCAGCGGCGCATGGCTCGCCAACGTGAGGATCGGTAATGTTGCAGGCCGCACGCCCCGCCTTCGTGCTCCGACCCGGTGAGGGCCGCTCAATTGATCTAGGTAACTTCGCGATGGTGGTCAAGGCCACTGCGGACGACACGGGGGACTCGTTCTCGCTGCTCGAGGCCACCGAACCGGCCGGCTTCGGTCCACCGATGCACATTCATCGCGACGCTGCGGAAGCCTTCTACGTCCTGGCCGGCGAGTACATCATCTTCCTCGAAGAACGCGAAATCCCCTGCCCAACCGGATCATTCATCTACATACCCGCCGGAGTGCGCCACGGCTTTCGCGTCGGGGGCGTTCCGAGCCGGAAACTCAACCTGTACAGCCCGGCCGCCATGGTTGGCTACTTCGAGGCGATGAGCACGGCAATCACGGCCGGTGAGGCCGACGCCACACGGCTCGCTGAGATCGCGGCCCGCTACAGCATGGAAGTCACAGGACCCGTACCCGAGGGATACCTCTAGCCTCTCGTGGGTGTTTCGGCACAGCCGGGTCGTGTTGGTGCGTGAGCGTCCTGCAGCTCTGCCATGTATTCACCGCGATGGCTGGCGAGATATGGCTCGATTCGCTCATGACGAGGCATCCAGTTCAACCCGCGGCCGCCTGATCGGCCCGCGCTACACTCCCCCCGTCGACATCCGCAGGAGGCCAGCCGTGGCAAGACCCTATGTGAGACTGACCCAGCCACTCGTGCGCGACACGAAGGGCGGCGAGCTTCGACCCGCAACGTGGGACGAGGCGCTCGACCGGACCGTTGAAGGGTTCCGGGCCGCGAAGGCGGCGCACGGCCCGACGACATTCGGCACCTTCAGCTGCAGCAAGGCGACCAACGAGGTCAACTTCGCGGCCCAGAAGTTCAGCCGGACCGTGCTGGGCAGCAACAACATCGACAGCTGCAACCGGACGTGACACGCCCCTAGCGTCGCCGGTCTGGCGACCGTGTTCGGTGCCGGTGGCGGCACAAGTTCATATCGTGAGGTCGAGGACACGGATCTGATCGTCCTGTGGGGCAGCAACGCCCGGGAGACCCATCCGATCTTCTTCCACCACGTGCTCA
>JANNQZ010000404.1:0-2725 GCA_031401015.1 Chloroflexota bacterium
AGCTGCTCCAGCTGTCGGGAGTGGGCGATGCGTCGGCGCTCGGCGCCCTCGGGATCGATGTCGTAGCCGATGTTGCGGCGGTCGGGCAGCATCTCCAGGACCACCTCGAGGTCTACATCCAGTACAAGTGCCTCCAGCCGGTCTCCATGCAGCCGGCGCTGGCACTCTGGCGGCGGCCGTTCATCGGGGCCGAATGGCTCTTCCGGCGGCGCGGGCCGGGCGCGACCAACCATTTCGAGGCCGGCGGGTTCGTTCGCAGCAACGAGGACGTGGCATACCCGAACCTGATGTTCCACTTCCTGCCGCTTTCGGTCCGCTATGACGGCTCCGGGCCGAAGGGCGGGCACGGCTACCAGGTCCACGTGGGCCCGATGTACTCCGACGCTCGCGGCTCCGTTTCGATCACCTCCACCGACCCGCGCGTCCATCCGGCGCTGCGCTTCAACTACCTGTCCACCGAGCAGGACCGCCGGGAGTGGGTGGAGGCGGTCCGGGTGGCCCGACGCCTGCTGAACCAGCCGGCCCTGGAACCGTTCAATGGCGGCGAGACGTCGCCCGGGGCCGCGGTCGAGTCCGACGAGGAGATCCTGGCCTGGGTCGCCCGCGATGCCGAGACCGCACTCCATCCCTCATGCACCGCGCGGATGGGGGTGCGGGAGGACTCGGCCACAGATCCATTGACGATGCGGGTCCACGGCCTGGACGGGCTCCGTGTCGTGGACGCGTCAGCCATGCCCTACGTCACCAACGGCAACATCTACGCGCCCGTCATGATGCTCGCCGAGAAGGCCGCGGACCTGATCGCTGGCAATACGCCACTGGCCCCGGAGCCGATCGGGTTCTACCGGCACGGCGCCGTAGCCCCCGAAACGGCCGCCGCCGGTTCCTGACCCGATCGGGCTCGCCGGGGCTAGCGTGCCTGCGAGGCAGCACCCGAGACGCGAAACCCGGCTGAGGACGCCGTTCGATCAAGTCTGCTGTTTCTGAGGCCCGTGCATGGCGCCGAACGGCCGCAAATCGAGCGAATAACGGGCTCCGATCTCCGATGGTGCCTGCCAGGCACGTAGGGAGCCCACAGACTCGCCAACCTAGCTCCCGCGGATGTCCAGTGCGCGGCCCCAGTGCAGGACCCGGACGGACACCAGCACCCCGAAGGCCGCCAGGACCAGGATGGCCGCCGCGGCAATCGAGGCATCAAGGTCGCCACCTCCGAATTCGGCATAGACCACCAGCGGCAGGGTCTGGGTCCGCCCCTCGATGTTGCCGGCGAACATGATCGTCGCGCCGAATTCACCCAGCGCTCGAGACCAGCTCATCACGGCGCCGGCGGCCAGGGCGGCGCCGGCCAGTGGTGCGGTGACCCATCGAAAAACGTCGCGTTCGGACGCACCATCGACCCGCGCCGCGTCTTCAATGTCGCGATCAACGGCCGCGATCCCGGCCCGTGCCGATCGAATGAAGAACGGCGCGGCCACGAACGTCTGGGCCAGGATGACCGCGATGGTCGTGAACGGTATGGAGATGCCGACGACGTCGAGCGCACCACCCAGGACGCCCCGCCGGCCCAGGACGAGCAGCAGCGCGAGCCCGGCGACCGATGGCGGCAGGACGATCGGCAGATCGACGATCGCCTCCACGATGGACGACCCGCGGAACGAGCGACGCGCCAGCACGTAGGCCAGCGGCGTGCCCAGCGCCAGGGTCAATCCGAGGCTGACCGCGGTCGTCGCCAGGCTGAGTGCCAGGGCGTCGAGCACGACCCGGCTGCCGAGCGCACGCTCCAGGCCGCCACCCAGCACCGCGCGGGCGATCAGGGCCATGACCGGCAGAGCGAGAAAGATGACGAGCGGCAGCGTCAGGACTGTCAGGCCAACGCTGCCGCCGCCGCGGCGGGCTGGGGTCGTGTTGGCGGTCATGGCGGCGGCAGGAACCCGAACGTGGCCAGGATTGCGACGCCGTCGGGGCCTCGCAACCAGTCCAGGAAGCCATGGGCGGCGGCACGCTCGGGCGACGCCCTGAGGACGACGCCGGCATACGTCGCCGTAACTGTCGCCTCGGGCGGGATCTCGATCACGGTCACCGCCGACGCACTGAGCGCATCCGTTCGATACACGAGGGCCGCATCACCCTCGCCGAGCTCGATCTTGGCCACGACCGCCCCGACGCTCCCCTCCATCGACACCACGTTGGCCTCGTAGGCGGCGGTGAAGTCGGCCGGGTAGCCGGGCAGCGCGGCCAGGCGGGTCACGACCTGCCGGGCGTACGTGGTGATGGGGACCTGGTCACCGGCGGCCACGATCTTCAGGCCGGCCCGAGCCAGGTCGAGCGGACTGGTGACCCCAGCGAGGTTGTCGGCAGGCACGACGATGACCAGGGTGTTGCGCGCAAAGTCGACGGCCTCGCCATCGGCGAATCCACCGTCGACCAGCACCTTCGGGTTCCCCTGGTCCGCGGACAGGAACACGTCTGCCGGGGCCCCTTGCTCGATCTGCGTCCGGAGCGTGGCGGAAGCGTCCGTCGCAATCACCATCGACGTGCCCGGAGCCACTCGTTCATAGGCGGCACTGGCAACGCCCAAGGCGTCCCGCAGTGACGCGGCCGCATAGATCGTGAGGTGAACATCGGGATTCTGCCTGGCACAGCCGGCGACTGCGACGGCCAGCACGGCCGCCACAAGAAGGCCGAGACCACGCCTCAACGCTTCGATTCTCGCGATGACGGGACC
>JANNQZ010000405.1:0-2626 GCA_031401015.1 Chloroflexota bacterium
CCACAGCGAGGTGGACACGCTCGAGCGCGTCGCGATCCTGCGCGACCTCCGTCTCGGCGTCTTCGATGTCCTCGTCGGCATCAACCTCCTGCGCGAGGGGATCGATCTGCCCGAGGTGACGCTCGTCGCCATCCTCGACGCGGACAAGGAGGGATTCCTCCGCTCAGCGTGGTCGCTCATCCAGATGATCGGCCGGGCGGCGCGCAACATCGGCGGCGAAGTGATCATGTATGCCGACCGGGTGACCGAGTCGATGCGTGTCGCAATGGACGAGACCGATCGCCGGCGGACGTACCAGACGGCCTACAACCTGGAGCGCGGGATCGAACCGACGACGATCGTCAAGGGAATCCGCGATATCAACCAGCGACTGCGCGCGGTCGCCGAGTCCACCGTCGTGTACAGCTCGGAACGCGGCGGGACCTTCAGCGAGGCCGATCGAGGCAAGGTGGAGGCCCTCGTCGGGCGGATGGAGGCGGAAATGAGGGCCGCCGCGAAGCAGCTGGAGTTCGAGCGGGCCGCGGCGCTCCGTGACGAGATCCAGGGGATCCGAATGCGGGTGCTGGAGCAGGACGCCTCGGTCACGGTCGGACGAGCTGCGGAACGCGCGGCTCGCGATGCGGCGGGGCGTGGCCTGACCGGTGCCGCCGATCGCGCCCGTGGTCGTCGCGGAGCCGTTGTCGCCGCAGCCGGGCCGTCAATGGAAGTGACGAGCGTCACCGTGCTCCCCGCCGACAGCGAGCCCGGTGACGGCCTGGACGGTGCCCCGGCGATTGATGAAGGGACCGCCGCCGACTGGCTCCCTGGCATCCGCGACGAACACGAGGACGAGGCCGGCTGGCAGGCGCGCTGGCTCGACCGGCCCACCTGGGATCACACCGTCACGCCGAACATCCGGAAACGTACGGGACAGCGGCCGAGCCGTCGGCGCTGAACCTGGAACCGAACACCTGTTCGCTCAAGGCGCCGTCCGCTACAATCGGTCGGTGCCCCAGGATCAGCTCATCGTGCGTGGAGCGCGCGAGCACAACCTCAAGAACGTTGATGTTGCGTTCCCGCGCGACCGGCTGGTGGTCATTACCGGCCTGTCCGGTTCGGGCAAGAGCAGCCTTGCTTTCGACACCATTTACGCCGAGGGCCAGCGCCGCTATGTCGAGAGCCTGAGCGCCTACGCCCGCCAGTTCCTGGGCCAGATGGAGAAGCCGGACGTCGACCAGATCGACGGGCTCTCGCCGGCCATCTCGATCGACCAGAAAGGCGCGAGCCGGACCCCACGGTCCACGGTCGGCACGGTCACCGAGATCTACGACCATCTGCGCCTGCTGTTCGCCCGGATCGGCGTCCCGCATTGCCCGGCCGGTCACGTCATCGAGCGCCAGTCCGTGCAGCAGATCGTGGACCAGGTTCTGGCGCTGCCCGAAGGGACCCGCCTGCTCGTCCTGGGGCCGCTGATCAAGGATCGCAAGACCGAAGGGGACCGCGTCTTCGTCGGCGCTCGGCGTCAGGGCTTCGTGCGTGTCCGGGTCGACGGGGAGATGCTCGATATCACCGACGCGCCCAAGCTGGACAAGTACAAGCGCCACACGATCGAGGTCGTGGTGGATCGCTACATCGTGCGTCATGCGGAAGCGCCCGAGGGTGCCGAGCGAGCCCCTGACGGCCGCCCGATCGACCCTGACACAGGCGCCGTCCTCCCGGACCCCGATGCCGGCCGGCTGGCCGATTCGATCGAGACGGCGCTCCGGCTGGGCGAGGGCGCCGTGCTCATCGCCCCGGCGCCGCGCGACGACGAGGGACCGTCGTTCGAGGAACGCCGGTACAGCGAAAAGTACAGCTGCCCGTACGACGACTTCACGGTCGAGGATCTCGAGCCGCGCAGCTTCTCCTTCAACTCGCCGCACGGCGCCTGCCCAGCTTGCACAGGCCTCGGGACCAAACTTGAAATCGACCCGGACCTGGTCATCCCGGATCGCTCGAAGAGCCTCGCTGCCGGCGCGCTCGTGCCGTGGGCCAGGATGCCGACCGATGCCTCGTGGCGGCTCAAGATCCTCGAGGCAATCTGTGCCTCGCACGGCTGGGACTACAACGCTCCGATCCGCGACCTCCCGCAAGAGGCCATCGACTATCTCCTGCGCGCGGCGAAGGACGAGAAGGTGGTCGTCCACTACCGCCACGAGCGGGGCGAGAACACCTACAAGGCCACGTTCGAAGGCGTCGTCACCAACCTGGAGCGGCGCTACCGCGAGACGGACTCGGACTACATCAAGGCCGAGCTCGAGAAATTCATGGTTACCCGTCCCTGCCAGGTCTGCCACGGCCAGCGGCTGCGCCCGGAGATCCTGGGCGTCACGATCGGTGGTCGGAACGTCTGGGAGATTTCCACCCTTTCGATCACCGACGCCCTGGAATGGGCCGCGGGGCTCTCGCGGACGCTCACCGAGCGCGAGCGGACGATCGCGGCGCAGCTGCTCAAGGAGATCGTCGCCAGGCTCGGGTTCCTCGTCGATGTCGGGCTCGACTACCTGACCCTCGATCGGACCAGCGTCACCCTGTCCGGTGGCGAGGCGCAGCGGATCCGGTTGGCAACCCAGATCGGCACCACGCTGATGGGCGTCCTGTACATCCT
>JANNQZ010000406.1:0-3088 GCA_031401015.1 Chloroflexota bacterium
GCGCGCCCGGAGGGATCCGAGCGCGCGGTACAAACTCTACGCGTCGAAGGCGTCGAGGAACTCGTCCGAGTGCTACAAGCCGCGTGATCGCCCCGATGCGATCCCGGCATGGCCCAGTTGACGAACGCCGGCGGGCTGATCCGGGCCGCCGGCCGGGGCAGTCACCTCGGGGAGTGGCCGAGCCTGCCTGGCGATCACGTTGACCACTTCTCCTTCCCGCTGGAGGTCCCCGTCCACCAGCAGCAGGGCATGGCGACGGACCACGCTCCGCAGCCGCGCCCAGACGTCCGGCCAGAGCGTGACGTTGACCATCCCGGTCTCGTCTTCGAGCGCGAGGAAGACCGTGCCCTTGGCGGTCATCGGGTGCTGGCGGGTCACCACCAGCCCACCGATCCGGATGGGGCCCGACGGCCGTTCGGCGAGCGAGGCGTTCGTGACCGCCCCGAGCCGATCCAGCGCCGGCCGGAAAAGGGTCACGACCTGCCGTCGGGCATCCAGTCCGATCACGGCATAGGCATCGCCGACCCGCTCAGATTCGGTGAGCTCGGGGAGCACCGGGGCGTCGGTCGCCGGCAGGCGCAGGTCCAGTGGCCGCCCGGCCGCGACAAACCGGCCACCACCCACGACGGACCTCCCGCCCGCCACGGACCGCGGACCGCGGCCATCCACGGGTCCCCGCCCGCGGCCATCCACGGGTCCCCGCCCGCGAGCGCCCACCCTGGCCGCACCCCGCAGCGCGCGACCATCTACCCGACCGCGTGACGCCCCGGCCACCTCTCGCAACTGCCAGAGCAGTTCGCGCCGCGGCCGCCCCAGCGAATCGAGCGCCCCGGTCCGGATCAGCCGCTCCAGGACCTCCTCGGGCAACCCGGTCCGCTCCACCACCTCGGCCAGGCTCCCGTACGGTCCACGCGCCAGCTCACTGTCGAGCGGCTTCTCGTGCTGCTCGCCGATCCCCTTGACCAGGCCGAGGCCCAGGCGAACCCCCCAGCCGGTGGCGGCCTCCGGGATCCAGCGCTCGCGGGCGGCGGCCGAGGGAATGACGCAGGCCGACGAGCGGACCGGGCGCGGCCGGGCCGCAACGCCACTCCCCTTCGGCAATGCCTCCCCGGGATCGTCGTCGTGCGACCCGTCGTCGCCGGCCGCGCCAGCCAGGGCCCAGCCTGGATGGCCCACCCACTCGGTGGTGGTCCGGTACGAAGAGGCGTTGATGTCGACCGGCAGGACCGCCACCCCGTGGCGCTTCGTGTCATTGACCAGCACCTCGACCGGGTAGAAGCCCATCGGCTGGGCATTGATCAGCCCGACCAGGAATTGGGCCGGGTAGAACAGCTTCAGGAAGGCCGATTCGTAGGCGGTCCGGGCGAACGCGGCCGCGTGCGACTTGGCGAACCCGAATGACGCGAACGCCGCGACCTGCCGGAACAGCTCCTCGGCGGTCGCCTCCTCCATCCCCGGTTGACGAAGCGCGCCGTCGACGAACTGGCGATGCAGCTTCTCCATCTCACGGCTCGAACGCCAGGTGCCCATCGCCCGTCGAAACCCGTCCGATTCCGCGGCGGAGAACCCGGCGACCTCGATGGCGACGCGCATGACCTGCTCCTGGTAGAGGATCACCCCCATCGAATCCTTCAGGACGGGTTCAAGGCTCGGGTGGAGGTAGGTCACCGGCTCCAGCCCTTGCTTGCGGCGCAGGTACGGGTGGACCGCGTTGCCCTGGATCGGCCCCGGCCGGATGATCGCGACCTCGACGACCAGGTCGTCCAGGTTCTGCGGCCGCGACTTGGGAAGCGTCTGCATCTGGGCGCGGCTCTCGACCTGGAACACGCCAACGGTGTCGGCCGCCTGGAGCATGGCGAAGACCTCCGGGACGTCCTCCGGCAGGCGATCGAGATCCAGGCAGACCGCGCAGTCGTGCTCGATCAACTGGAGCGTCTCGTCCATCGCCGCCAGCATCCCCAGACCGAGCAGGTCCAGCTTGATCAGCTTGAGCGTCTCGACATCGCGCTTGTCGAACTGGACCACGACCCGATCCGCCATGGTCGCCCGTTCCAGCGGGGCGATATCGATGAGCGGGGCCGCCGTCACCAGCATCCCGCCGCTGTGGATCGAGAGATGGCGCGGAAAGCCATCGATCCTGGCGCAGAACTCCAGCCAGCGCTCCCAGTCGCTGAGGCCAACCGTCGAACCGCCACGTGGCTGAGGTCGCGGCTCTGGCTCAACCCGGGCGACCGATGAACGGGCGGTTGGCGCGCCCAGATCGGCCCGCCGCGGCGCCGGCGGATCCCAGCGGTTTGGCCGCCCGAGCTTGTCCGTGGCACGTGGCGGCGGCTCCAGTTGGCCGCTCTCTGGATCGACCTGGCGACCCTCGACCAGCGGCGGGGCGATAAGCCGCTCGCGGTCGCCCTGGTAGCCCGTGCCGCGACCGGCCCGCAGCCAGGCCACGCTCGCCGGGGTATCGCCGGGGCCACCCTCGTCATCGCCGCGGGCCCCTGGGCGGAGCTCGGCCACCGGCGCGAGCCGATCAGGGAGTCGGGTGGTCGCGGGCGCTCTGCCGTCCTTGATATCGCTCATAGCGTTTGAATTGGGGGTAGTTGGGCCGTAAGGCGCCTGACCCGGGTGGTCAGGATGCGGATTCGAGCTTCGCCACGATCGGACCGGCTCACGCCGGGACTGCACCGGATCGCTCGGGGCGTCTTGTCCTCCTGCCAACCCCGGATGTACTGGTATCAGCGATATGCCGGCCCCTTGGCTGGGTCCCAGCGAGACCCGGCCGCCGCGGGCATGGTTGAGCTGGCCCATCCGGTCGGTCAGGCCGCGCTCCTCCGCCAGCGCCGCCGCCAGCGCCACCGCCGAACCGCCGCCCGCCTCGGGCGCCTCGCCCTGGCCTGGCACCCGGAAGAACTCGGCGAACCCCCCGTCCGCCTCCAGGTCGCGCCGGACCATCACCGAGTCGTAGGTTTCGAGCGCTTTCGCCACCCGATCGACCAATGGCCGCGGGAACCCCAAGGCGTTGCCAACCTCGCGCACGGCTGAACGTGCCCGGTAGGTGACCAGGTTGCAGACCATCCCGGTGTGCTCCGGGCCG
>JANNQZ010000407.1:0-17452 GCA_031401015.1 Chloroflexota bacterium
GGTGGGCGGCTCGCCGACCTGTACCCGGATCTCCACGCTCCGATTGCGGTCAATTACGCCGTCTTTCACCAGCGCTATGCCACCAATACGCACCCGGTCTGGCGACTGGCTCAGCCCTTCCGATCGATCGCGCACAACGGCGAGATCAACACGGTCCGCGGCAACCGCGAGGAGGTTCGCGGGCGGGCCGGCGACCTGGCGGGATCCGCACTGGCGCGGGAGCTACTCGCGGCAGGACCGCTGCTCTCGGCGGACGGCTCTGATTCCCTCTCGCTCGATGAGGCCCTGGAACTGCTCACGGTCACCGGCTGGGAGTTGACCCCCGCACTGTTGACCGCGATCCCCGAAGCGCTGGCCCTGCGCCGCGCACCCCATCCGCACGTGGCCACGTTGCGTCGCCGGACGGCCGGATTCCTGGCGCCATGGGACGGTCCGGCCGCGATCGTGTTCGCCGACGGCCGGCGCGTTGGCGCCCTGGTGGACCGTAACGGACTCCGGCCGGCCGCCTTTTCCGTCACCCGGGACCGCATGGTGGCCGTGGCGTCCGAGGCGGGCGCCGTGCCGTTCAGCGCTGCCGAGACGACCCGCCGCGGCCGGCTTGGTCCCGGTGAACTGCTCCTGGTCGAACCGGGTCGCCGCGCGATCATGGAGGACACCGACGCCAAGCATTGGGTCCTGCGTGGCCTGGCCATTCACGACGCGTCACGGCCCGTCGACCAGGACGACATCCCGGCAGCGCTCCAGACGAAGCGCGCGCCGACCGACCATGTGATGCGCCATCTGGCGGGCCTGGACGCCGAGCGAGCGCGTCTGGACATCAAGACGATGGCCCTCGAAGGCCACGAGCCGCTCTGGAGCATGGGCGACGACACACCGACTCCCGGCCGTGCCCGTGTCGATCGGCCGGTCGCGGACCATCTGCGGCAGGCCTTCGCCCAGGTGACGAACCCGGCGATCGATCCCGAGCGAGAACGGATCGTGATGGACCTGCGCGTCGAACTCGGGCGTCGTCCCGCATTGCTCGGCGGCATGCCGCGCACCGTGCGGACGGCTCGCCTCGGCCGTCCGATCGTCGCCGATCTTGACGGTCTCGTTGCGACCGTTCGGGCGAGTGGTGCGAGCGTTCGGACCCTCGATGCGACGTGGGAGCCTGCCGCCAGTCCCGCCGCGGCCGCCGCAAGCGCCGGTCCCGCCGCAGCCGCCGGCGCTGGCGCCGGCCTGGAGCTGGCCCTCGACCGCCTGGCCAGTGACGCCGTGGCGCTGGCCCGCCGTGGTACCGACGTCCTCATCGTGTCGGACGCGGCCGCAACCATCGACCTCCTGCCGATCCCGTCCATCCTGGCCGCGGGCGCTGTCCACACGGCGCTGACCGCCGCCGGACTTCGCGGCCGCACAGACATCGCCGTCAGCGCCTCCGACGTCCTGGACGTGCATGCCATGGCGATGCTGCTCGCGGTCGGAGCAACCGTCGTCCAGCCACGGCTGGCCATCGAACTTGCGGCAGAGCTGGCTGGGTCCCGTGGCGCCGAGGAAAAGACGGCCCTCGTCACCGTCACGTCGCTGCTCGAGGCCTTCGAGACCGGTCTGCGCAAGACCCTGGCGAGGATGGGGATCAGCGCGGTCGCGTCCTACATCGGTGGCGCCCTGATCGATGTCATCGACCTCGACGCGTCCGTCGTCGCGCGCTGCTTCCCGTCCGCCGCCGCCTGGCCGGGCCGAACGACCCTCGCCGACCTGGCTGCGCGCCAGATCCGCCGTCGGGCCGTCGCGCTCGCGATTCCGGAGCCCGCAGCCGGTCGCGAGCCGCGTCTGCCCGACCCGGGCTTCGCCCGCTTCCGGGCCGATGGCGAGGCCCACATCTTCTCGCCGCGGGTCGCTGGCGAGATCACGATGCTGGCGGTCGGCGGCCCCGATGGCATTGCCGTCGGCGACATTGACAGCCAGCTTGCACGCTATCGGGCCGCGGTGGATCGGCCGACGGCGGATCGCGCCGTGCCACGCGACGATCTCCGGGTCCGGCGGGCGCGCGCGGCCACGCCGCAGTCGCAGGTCGAGGACGCCGCGTCCATCGTCCGAAGATTCGTCGTCTCGGCCATGAGCGTCGGCGCCCTGAGTCCCGAGGCACACCAGGCCCTGACCATCGGGATCCAGCGAGCGGGCGGCTCCGCCAACACGGGTTAGGGCGGCGAGGATCCGGCTTGGTACGCACCCGGTCCTGACGGTCGTCGCCACGATGCCCGGATCAAGCAGGTCGCCTCCGCCCGCTTCGGCGTCACCGCCGCCTACCTGGCCCGCGCGGATCAACTGGAGATCAAGATCGCCCAGGGTTCCAAGCCCGGTGAAGGCGGTCAGTTGCCCGGCCGCAAGGCTACCGCCTATATCGCCGCGCTTCGCCGCGGCCAACCCGGTCAGAGCTACATCAGCCCACCCCCGCACCACGACATCTACTCGATCGAGGATCTTGCCCAGCTGATCGCGGATCTGCGCGCGATCAACCCGGCCGCGCGGATCGGCGTGAAGCTGGTCGCGGGCCGCGGCGTCGGCACGATTGCGGCGGGCGTTGCCAAGGCCGGGGCCTCGTACATTCACCTATCGGGCCACTCCGGCGGGACGGGCGCCTCGCCACTCTCCTCGATCAAGCACGTCGGCGCGCCGTGGGAGCTGGGTCTCGCCGAGGTCCACCAGACGCTGATGCGCAACGACCTGCGCGACCGGGTGGCACTCAGAACTGACGGCGGTCTGCAGACTGGTCGAGACCTCCTGGTCGCTGCCCTGCTGGGCGCTGAGGAGTTCGCATTCGGGACCGCGGCACTGGTGGCGGTCGGGTGCGACATGGCGCGCCAGTGTCATCTCGATACATGTCCGACCGGTATCGCCACCCAGCGCGAGGACCTGCGCGCCAAGTTCAAGGGGACGCCCGACGACGTCGTCCGCTTCTTCACCGCGATCGCCGAAGATCTGCGCCGCGAGTTGGCGCTGATCGGGGCGCGGTCGGTGGGGGAGATCATCGGCGAGAGCCGTCGACTCCTACGCCCCGTGGCGTCCGCGCGCGCCGAGCTCGCTCCGGTGATCGGTGGCGGTCGTTGGACCGCCGACGCGGCTCGACGGGCCGTTCCGGCGAGCGCCGATCAGGTCGCCAGCCACGCACCCGCATCCCATCTCGAAGCGGCGATCGTGGCCGCCTTCCGGGGCCAGGCCTCGGTCACCGCCGGCGGTCTCCGATTGACCACGGCCGATCGGTCCTTCGGCGCCAGCCTGACGGGCGCCCTGGAGCGAGGTGAGCTGCGCGGACCGGTCCACCTGGAATTGCGCGGTGCAGCCGGCCAGTCATTCGGGGCGTTTGCCGGAGCGGGTGTGGACCTGCGGCTGACCGGCCAGGCCAATGACTACGTGGCCAAGGGGCTATCCGGGGGCTCGATCACGGTCGTTCCGGAACCGGACCTCGGCGCGACCCCGTCGGGCGAGGCGATCGCCGGGAACACGGCCCTGTATGGAGCCACGGCTGGGCGGCTCCACCTCGTCGGCCGGGCAGGGATGCGCTTCGCGATCCGCAATAGCGGCGCCGAGGCGGTCGTGGAGGGAATCGGTCCGCATGGGTGCGAGTACATGACCGGGGGGACGGTCGTGGTCCTGGGACCCGTCGGTGCGAACTTCGGGGCCGGCATGACCGGCGGTCGGGCGTATCTCTATGACCCGACTGGGCGCCATGCCGTTGCGCTGGATGAACGCAGCGTGGCGGCCGTGCGCCTTGGCACGGTGCTGGCCGACCGGGCCGACGGACAGGCCCGGCTGATCGAGCTGGTCCGACTCCTGGAGTCCCACCGCTCGGTCGGCTCGGAACTGGCCGACACGATCCTGCGCGACGCCGATCTCGCCACCACGTTCTGGCTGGTCGAGCCAATCGAGGCGCCGCCTTCGCTGGTCCCGGCGCCGCTGGGCAATGTCACCCGATCGCAACCGGACCGCAACCTGATTGCTGCCGTACCGCTGCTGACGACCGAGCCCCTGATCCCTACGCTGGATCGATGATCCACCGATCTGACTCCGAGTTTCGCGCGATCGTCGTTCGTGGCGGCCAGTGGGCTCCCGTCACGTGTGCGTCCTGTGGCTGCCGCCTGGCGGCTTCCGGCGAAGCGTTCGTCCACTTCAACCCGATTGGTGGACGTGACGCCCGCGGTTGCCGCATTGACTGCGCGGACGCGATCCACGACGCCACGGGTCGCCCGATCGCCGTCGTCGTCACCGCCTGATCGCGGTGGCCGTCGCCGTCACCGTCTGATCAATCCGGCTGGCCGGCAGCGCCCGATCAATCCGGCTGGCCGGCCTCTTCCCCGGCAACGATTCGATAGCCGACGCCACGCACCGCCGTGACCAGTGGGCCGCCAGCTGACTCGACCTTGGATCGCAGGCGGGCGAGATGTGGTTTGAGCCAGAGCAGGTCGGGATCGGACTCGGCCGGCCAGCCGGCTCGGGCCAGCTGGAGGTGGGGGACAATGTCACCGCCAGCCCGGACCATGGCCTCCAGCAATCGATATTCGGTTGGGGTCAGCGCGAGCGAGACGGCACCAACCCGAGCCTCATGGCGACCGGGCTCAAGGACGAGATCGCCCGCTGTGAGTGGTCCGCCCCCCGCCGCCCCCGGCCCAGCCGAACGGTCCACCCGCCGCATCACCGCGTTGATCCGGGCCAGCAATTCCGCCTTCCCAAACGGTTTGGTCAGGTAGTCGTCCGCGCCGATGCCCAGGGCCCGGACCTTGGCGGCCTCACCGCTTTCCCCGGATACCACGAGGATCGGTGCCGGCCCAAGCGCCCGCATCTGACCGGCCACGCTGAACCCGTCGGGACCGGGCATGGCGAGATCAAGCAGCACCAGGTCGGGATGCTCCTCGCGGAAGCGCTTGACGGCGGTCAGCCCGTCGTACGCGGTGATGACCTGGTGGCCCTCCGTGCCGACGAGCGCCGTGATCGCCCCGACCATGGCCGGGTCGTCATCGACGACGAGGATGCGGAGTGGACGGCCAGGCATGTGGAATCTCCTCGTTCGGGGCTGTCAGATCGCAACGACGGCGGGCAGCGCCACGACAAATCGCGCACCATGCGGGCGCGCGGGTTCGCACCACAGGCGCGCACCCATCGACTCACCGAGGCGCTTGGCGGCGTACAGACCGATCCCCGACCCGCGGGCGGTGTGTGTATCGCGCCGGGCGTACGGTTCGAAGATTCGTTCGCGCCACTCGTCCGGGATGCCCGGACCTTCGTCCGAAATACCCAGGTGGACCACCCCCTCGTGGAGCGCCCAGTCCACGGTGATCGTCGTGCCCGGTGGTGCGTACTTCACGGCATTTTCGACGAGATGCTCCACAATCTGGCGGAGTCGCGGCGGGTCGGCGAGCGCATGGAGCCGAACGCCTGGCATGATCGTCACGCGGTGGCTTCGCAGGATCGGTCGCAGCGAGGCGACGACCTCGCCAACGAGCCCATCGAGGTCCACCGGCGTCACCGAGGCCGGCGCTTCGGGGACCACGCGCACCGACGCCAGGATCGAATCGACCAGGCGGTCGAGCCGCTCGATCTGCTCGAGCGTGGCGTCGTGCCAGCCCGCGCGAATCTGCCGGCGGGCCAGGTCCCGGGATTCGCCGCGCAACGGGGGCTCCTCCGCGAGCAGGTCGGCATAGGCGCGCACGACGGCGAGCGGTGTGCGCAGTTCATGGGTGACCAGGGCGATCAGCTCGCTGCGCGCTTCATCGATCGCCTTGAGGTCCTCGACTCGCGCCTCCGCCTCGGTTTGCTGGCGGCCCTTCTCGATGATCCCCGCGAGCAGGTCGGCGACGGCGCCGAGGTGCTCCACGTCCGCCTCGTTGAAATCGCGCGGCTGCTCTGTCTGGACATTGAGCACCCCGACGATCTGATCGTGCCAGGTGAGCGGGACGGACAGCATGGACGCCACGAAGCGGCGCTGGTCGATGCCGCGAACCCACATGAACCGGGGATCGGCCTTGACATCGGGGATGACCAGCGGCCGGCGGTTGGCAGCGACGCGCCCGGTGACTCCCTCCCCGAACGGGACGCGGGCACGGCCGATCTGGAAGCGATCGAGGCCGTTGGTCTCGGCCAGCGTCAGGTACGCTCCATCGCGATCCAGCAGGTAGAGCGAGGCAACATCCGCGTGGAGCACATCACGGGTCCGGTCGACCACCGTCTCGAGGAGTTCGTCCCAGGTGCGCGCCGTGGTGGCGAGCCGGGCGATCTCGTGGAGGAAACGGAGCTGCTCGAGCTGGTCGGGATCCGCGATGGCGGCCGCAGGCTGGGCCGTTCGCGCGGCCTCGGGCTGGGCCGTTCGCGCGGCCGCAGGCTTGACCTCGCGAACGGCCGCGGGGAGGGTCTCGTCCTGGGCGCGCCGGGATTGCGGGCTGGAGCGAAGCGAGGTCACGGTCAACACGATACAAGGCTACGGAAGCCCCGCGACCGCGAGGGTTGCAGCGAGGTCGCGGCTGGGGGTCGGAACGGTCGACACGAGGTCCGCTCATGAGCGCTCCAAGCCGGGCATCCGCGGCGGTGGCAGCCGTGGCAGCCGAGCCCGGCGGGATCGGCACGGCCGGTGCGCGCGATCCGCTGGCCGTGGAGGTGCGGCTGCTGGGCGCCCTGCTCGGCCAGGTGATCGCGGAACAGGCCGGCCCGGAACTTTTCGCCCGGGTCGAGCGGATCCGCCGCCGGACCATTGCCCTCCGTCGCGACGACGACCCACACGAACGTACGCGCCTGGACGATGACCTCGCCACACTCGACCTCGGCTCGATCGAGGCGGTCATCACCGCTTTCGCGCTCTACTTCGGGCTGGTCAACCTGGCCGAGGCCCAGGGTCGTGTGCGGGCACTCCGTCGCCGGGAGCGCGCGGCCCGCGACGGGATCCTTGACGATTCGGTCGCCGACGCGGTTGGTCGAATGCGCCGCCTTGGTCGCTCTGAATCCGACCTTGACGTTCTGCTCGGGCGCCTGGTGATCTCGCCGGTGCTGACCGCGCATCCCACTGAGGCGCGACGACGGACCGCGCTCCTGGCCCTGCGTCGCTGTGGCGCGCTGCTGGAGCAGCTCGACGACAGCAGGCTCACCCCGTCCCAGGATCGCGACGTCAGGCGCCGTATGCGCGAGGAGATCACCCTCCTCTGGCGGACCTCGGACCTTCGGCTGGTGGCACCGGCGCCGCTCGACGAGGTTCGCACGGCGATGGTGTTTTTCGACAGCACGCTGTTCACGGTCGTGCCGAGGCTCTATCGGGCCCTCGATGCGGCACTCGATCCGCCGTCCGGGCGAGCGGCCGGCCCGGCCAGCGACTCTGGCCGCACCGGCACGAGGCCGCCGCGCGTCCCACCCTTCCTGCGCTGGGGCAGCTGGATCGGCGGGGACCGCGACGGCAATCCCGGGGTGACGTCGGACGTGACCGAAAAGACGCTCCGGATCCACGCGGATCACGTGCTTCGCGGCTACGAGGCGGTGGCCACACGGTTGATGCAGACCGTGGCCGCGGCGTCATCAGGTGACCGCGCCTCGTCGGCCGGCCCCGCGTCCAGAGCGCTCGTGTCGCGCCTCGCCCGCGATGCCGAGGATCTGCCCGAGACGGACCGCCTGCTCCGCCGCCGATTTCCCGAAGAGCCGTATCGCCAGCGCTTCGGGTTCATCGCCGAACGGCTCCGTCGTACCCGGGCCGCGCTGACCGGCGACGCGTCTCCACTCAGCGGCCGCTACGCCGGCCCGGACGGCTTCGACGCCGAGCTGGTGGAGATCCAGGAGGCACTGCTTGCCGACGGCCTGGCACGGGTGGCATACGGGGAGGTTGCCGAGCTGCGCTGGCAGGTGGGCACGCTCGGTTTCCACCTCGCGTCGCTGGAGATCCGCCAGCACGCCGCCGTCCATTCGGCCGCGCTCGCTGCGGTTCGGGCCGGAGCCGCCGCTTCCGTGGAGGTCTCGCCGGGCGTGACGATGGACGAGGTCCTGGCCACGTTCCGGGCGATCGCGGCGGCCCAGGCCCGCTTCGGCATTGAGAGTTGCCGACGGTACGTCGTGAGCTTCTCGGCGTCGGCGTCTGACGTGACCGACGTACTCGAGCTCGCGCGGCTGGCCGTCGTCGACACAGGGGCTCCGCCTGCCCTCGATGTGGTGCCGCTGTTCGAGTCGAGTGCGGCATTGGGGGAGGCCGGTCGGATCCTGGCGGACCTCCTTGACGACCCGTCGTACAGGGCGGGGCTCGCCGGTCGCGGCGATCGCCAGGAAGTCATGCTCGGCTACTCGGACTCGAACAAGGAATCCGGTTTGCTTGCCGCCGCGTGGATGCTCCAGCGAGCGCAGTCGGCGATGGTCGAGGTGGCCCGGGCGCGCGCCGTCGAGTTGACCATCTTTCACGGCCGCGGTGGGCCCATCGGTCGCGGGGGAGGCCCGACGAACCGGGCGATCCTTGGACTTGCCCCGGGCTCGGTTGACGGTCGGCTCAAGCTGACGGAACAGGGCGAGGTCATCGCCGCGAATTACTCCAACCCGACCATCGCGCGCCGTCACCTCGAACAGGCGACCGGCGCCGTCCTGCTGGCCTCCATGCCGGAGCATGCCGCACGCCTGGAACGGGCGCTAGCGGTCGGCGCGCCGATGCTCGACGAGCTGTCCGCGACGTCACGGGTGGCCTACCGAGCACTCGTCCACGATGATCCCGGGTTCGCCTCGTTCTTTCGCGATGTCACGCCGATCCGCGAACTGTCCGACCTGCGCCTGGGGTCGCGGCCGGCCGCCCGAGGCCGGCACGTGGTCGCGCCGACGATCGACTCGCTGCGCGCCATCCCGTGGACGTTTGCCTGGGCGCAGGCCCGGATCAACCTGCCGGGCTGGTATGGGTTAGGCACGGCTCTCGACGCGTATCGGGTCGCCCACGGGGAGGCCGGACTTGACGCCATCGCGCGGCTGGCGCGGGATTGGCCGTTTCTGTCCAGCCTCCTGGACAACGCCGAGATGAGCCTGGCCAAGGCCGACATGGGCGTGGCCCGGCTCTATGCCGCGCTGGCCACGGGCCCGGGTGACGATCGCCGCTGGGACGCCATTGAAGCCGAGTACCGGCGGACGGTGGGGCTACTGCTGCGAGTGACGGGTCGCGATCGGCTATTGGATGGCTCGCCAGTGCTCCAGCGTTCGGTGGCGCTGCGGAATCCCTACGTGGATTCGCTCTCGGAGCTCCAGGTTCGGCTCCTGGCCCGGCTGCGGGCCCTCCCCGCAGACTCACCGGAGCGTGGCCGCCTGCTGCGCCTCGTCCAACTGACGGTCAACGGCGTGGCGGCCGGCCTCCAGAGCACCGGGTAGGGCCGCGCGAGGCTGGAGGTCGGGTCCGGGCGGTCCAGCTAGCCGCACCGCTCGCGGATTCCAACCTGGTTGGTGAACGGGACGCGCTCCGAACGATCTCACCACACCGGCTGGAACATTCGACCGAATCAGGCGCCGAAACGTCATGGATTCCAACCTCATTGGTGCTCTCGACCGCGACTGCCCGTGACGTGTCTGTTACACCAACCCGGTTGGAATCACGGCATGCATCGACATCCGCGTCCGCCTTGACCGACCCCCGTGGAGCGCTGGCATCAACAGCTCCGCCAGCGGGCTGCACCGAACCCCTGGAAGCGGCCAGGGACTACGTACGGCGCAGCCGTCGCCCCAGCGCCGCCGCCAACCGGTCGTAATCGGCGGCTTCGTTGTAGAGCTGCGCTGAGATCCGGATGAGGACCTGCTCGGGGTCGTCGGCCGTCCGGGCGGCGCGAACCGGCCAGCCGCCAATCGGCACCTGGATCCCGTCCTCCCGCTCGAGTTGCTCGCGCAGCGCCTCTGCGGCCGAGTCGTCCCGGAGACCCGGTACGGGAAGCGCGGCCATGGATCCGAGCATCGAATCCGGAGCCGGCGGTTCGACCCCCAGCGCCGACGCGATCCGGCCGCGGCCAGTCAGTGCGAGCGCGTGATTGACGGCCATGACCGCCGGCCAGCCGCCCTCGTCCTCGGCGGATGCGCCCAACAGTGCGATCGCGGCCGGGAGTGCCAGGTACGCGGTCGGGTCGGTCGTGCCGGTCCAGTCGAACTCGGCGCGGAAGCGCGATATCGATCGGTCACCGGCTCGTTCGCACCATACGACACGACCAATGGGCGAATGCGCTCGCGACGGTCGGCGCGGACCCACAGGACCGCCGAACCCTTCGGCCCGCACAGCCACTTGTGGCCGTTGCCCGTCCAGTAGGCCGCTCCAAGCGCATCCAGGTCCAACGGAACCATCCCGGGAGCGTGTGCCCCATCCACGAGGGTATCGATGCCGCGGCGGTCCAGTTCAGCGACCAATTCCGCCATAGGCAGGATGAGCGCCGTGGGGCTGGTGATCTGGCTGACCAGGACCAGCCGGGTCCGTGGCGTCACCGCGGCAAGGATCGAATCGAGCGCCTCTCCTGCGCCGGCGATCGGGAACGGGATCCGCGCGATGACCACCCGCGCTCCATCCTGTTCGGCCACGGCATGCAACGCGTTGATCGTGGCGTTGTATTCATGGTCGTTGGTCAGCAGCTCGTCGCCGGTCTCAAACCGAAGGGATCGAAGGACCGTGTTGACGCCGTTCGTGGCATTCGGGACAAAGGCCAATCCGTCTGGATCGGCGCCGAGGAATGTGGCCACGTCGCGCCGGGCCGCGTCAAGGAGCCCGGGCAGGTCACCCGACAGGAAGCGGACCGGCTCGGCCTCCATCCGATCGCGAAGGATTCGCTGGACCTCGAGGACGGGCAGCGGGCACGCCCCATACGAGCCGTGATTGAGGAAAGTGACGGCGGGATCCAGTCGCCAGCCGAGATCGGTTCGCATCCGGCCATGATGCGGCCAGTCGGCGAGCGGCGCCGGTGGGCGGGCGCCCCGCGAACCCGGTCAGTCGAGGCGCTCAGCGGGCGGGGTGACGTTCTTGATCGGCGGTGGCGGTGGATCGCGTCGACCACCGCGCCGGAGGACGCGCGCGAGGCGATCGGGGGCCGCCACGAACGGCGCCAGGTAGGCGATCAGCAGGATGGGAATCAGCAGGCGGGTCGAGCCCGGGCGGATGGCGACGATGGCCCCCAGCAACCAGAGTCCGAGTGCGTAGAGCCCGATCGATCGCGCGGTAAGACCGGCGAGATGAAGCCGTCGAGCGGGCAGCAGGACGATGAGCGCGAGGGCCAATCCGAGGGCGAGGATGGCAGGCGACAGGTTCACCGCACGAATGATACGGCCCGGGCTCGCGGGTCCTCGCGCGTCCCGCCGTACGTCCTCGCGCGTTCCGCCGCGCGGATCCTGGCCGAGCCACGTCCTCCGCGCACGCTACGCTCCACCAATGAACCGAGCTGCGCCGTCAGCCCCGCCCAGCAGGTTCGCCGCCTGGCGCGCCCGGTGGGGCCGCATCGCGCCGCTGTTCCTCGCCGAGTTCATCCTGTGGCTCGGATTCGGGGGCCTGCTTCCGGTCCTGCCACTCTATTTTGTCGATCAGGGCGTGGACCTCGCGACGCTCGGCGTGGTCGTCGCAGCGTGGCCGGCGGCGCGCCTCGTCGGTGAGCCGATCTTTGGCTGGCTGGCCGACAGAACCGCGCGGGTGCCGCTGATGGTGACCGGCCTGCTGCTCGCGGGGGTCTTCACGATCCTGCCGCTGGCCATCACGGGGCCGGTGGCGTTCATCGTATTGCGCGCGGCAGTCGGCCTCGCGACCTCGATCTTCGACCCGGCCGCGCGCGGCTACGTAACGGACGCGACCCCGGCCGATCGGCGCGGCGAGGCCTTTGGCCTGTATGGCGCCGCGCAGATGGGTGGCCTGCTGCTCGGGCCCGCGATCGGGGCGATTGGTGCCGATCAACTCGGCGGGTTCGGCTTTGTGTTCGTGTTCAGCGGCGTGGCGGCCATGGTCGCTGCGATTCCGATCGCCCTGCTGGTGCGTGAGAGCGGTCCCCGGACACATCCGGCGCCTTCGCTCGACCCGACGGAATTCCCGCCCGATTCGCCGTCGATCGCGCGACGAGCGGCCGAGGATGTCGTCAGCGACAGCATTGCCGACCACGCCACGGGCGCTGACCACCGAGGCGCTGACGCCCCGACGTCCTCGATGCGGCTGCTCAACCGTGGCTTGATCGCGGCGCTGGTGATCAACATCGGCGGCAACTACGCGGCCGGCACCTACGACGTCATCTGGAGCCTCTTCCTCCAGGGGCTGGGTGCCGGGCTGGGACTGATCGGGCTCACGTTCGCGCTGTTCGGGCTCCCGATCCTGATCCTCTCTCCGATCGCCGGGCGGCTCGTCGACCGGCGCGGGTCGTTCGGCTTCATCGTGATCGGATCCATCCTGCCGATCTGCGTCGGGCTCCTCTATCCGCGCCTGACCGACCCGAACCTGGCCGTGCCGCTGATCCTGGTCGAGGCAACCGGGTTCGCCCTGCTCAATCCGGCGCTGTACGCGATGGTGGCCGCGAACTCGCCCCCGGGCCGATCGTCGACGGCACAGGGGATCTTTGGCGCGGCCGGCACCCTTGGGTTCGTCGTGTCGTCGCTGGTGGCCGGCGTCCTCGCGGGCGTGAACCTGGTCTATCCGTTCTACGTCTTCAGCGCCGTCCTGGCCGGCACCCTCGTCCTTGGGCTGTTGATCGGCGGCCAACGGCTGCGGGGGCGCGGGGTAGTCGTGACGTCGCCTGACGGCGCAGCCGCTAGCACCGCTCATGTCCGGACAGGTCCGTGACCCCACGCCCGGGCGCGGAGTGTCCGGCCAGCGTTGGGCTCCGCATCGACCGCGGGCCTGTGGGTCTGCATCTTGCGGCCGAAGGTCCAAAGCCGGGTGCCTTCGAGGCCGATGCGTGCCCACCAGTCTGCGCAGAATCCACGAGGCGTACCTTCAAGAGTGCACCGGCTGTTGCGACCCGCCCGCTGCTGTCTGCCAGGCCCGGCATCACGAATGGGCCACGGAGACATTGAACGAGTGGCCGAAGGTGGGACAGGCCCGTATGGGAGATGGCCACCGTTTGACCGAACCGGGTCTAACGACTACCGTACGCGAGCGGGGTGGAGCAGCGGCAGCTCGTCGGGCTCATAACCCGAAGGTCGTCGGTTCGAATCCGACCCCCGCAACCAATCGCCTGCACCTTGAACCCCGGGCCCGACCACCCGGGGTTCTTCCTTTGGCAAACTGGGGCACCGTGGCTGCGTGCCCTGTCTGCGCGCCCTGTCTGCCGGCACGATCAGGTACGTTCGGACCGCGCAGCATCGAGCCCATGGTGGATCCCTTCCGGGACTGGATCGGCGGCAGCGGCGCTGCCTCGGCACCAGTCGACGACGTCGTCTACGGGTCGTGAGGTTCGTCGATACCTCGTACTGGGTGGCGCTCCGGCTCCGGAATGACGCCAACCATGGCCTCGCTGTCCGCTTATGGGCACCCGGCCAGCCGATCCTGACGACGAATCAGGTCGTCGGCGAGACGTGGACGTTCCTGCGCCGGCACGACGGGCACCGGTCGGCCGTCGCATTCCTTGATGCGGTCGAGTCGGCCGATTGGCTGACCGTCGTCCACGTCGAGGAACCGATCGAGCGTGAGGCGCGGGCCTGGCTTCGGCGCCACGACGAGCGGGTGTACTCGTTCGTCGATGCCACGAGTTTCGCCGTCATGCGACGAGAGCGCATCCGGGAAGCGCTCGCATTCGACGGCGACTTCAGCACCGCGGGCTTCGTCGAGGTTCGACCGGAGACTTGACGTCCCAGTCGGCGCGGTGGCCACCTGCCGCGACGGTCGCCTCGGGACCTTCAGCGGAGCGTTCGCAGCGCCCGGTTGGCAGCCATGCCCGCCATGAGCAGTAACAGCACGACGCCGGCGACGAGCTGCGTCACCGGCGCCCCGACCCGCGCCGCCGCGACCCCGACGGCGAGATGACCGAGCGGCCCGCACCCAACGCCAAAGGCCCAGACGCCCATGGCCGCGCCGCGCTCGCTGTCCCGCACGGATCGCTGCATGAGCGACTGCGAGAGGGAGTCGCAGACGGCGGCCGCGCCGCCGATGACGAAGATGGGCGCCAGGGCGACCGCCAGCGAGGGTGAAACGGCGAACGCGATCAGCGCGCTACCGAACACGGCGCCTGCGGCCAGGAGCACGCTGCCGCGGGTCAGGCGGAGGCCGTACACCGCCACGACGACCAGGGCCGCCGCCCCGCCCAGGCGCATCACGGCACCCATGACGCCAAATCCCGTCGCATCCGTCCCGAAGACCCGGTCGGCGAACACGGGCTGCAGGGTCATTGCCGAGAATCCGAAGATCTCGATGACGACGACCGTGATCGCCAGCAGTGCCAGCAGGTGGTTGCGCCGCACGAGCGACAGCGAGGCCCGAACACTCAGCGGGACGTGATCGTGGTCGGGGGCCGCGAGTCTGCGGCGCGCTTCGCGGGATGGCGACCGGACCAGCAGCAGCACCGTGCTGATCCCCATCGTCGCGGCGACGACGAGAAACACGACGCTCGGGCCGTACGCGTCCATCAACGGGCCGGCGGCCACGCTCCCCAGGGCGCTCAGCAACTGCGTGGCAATCGCGACCAGGGCGATGCCACTCGTGGCCAGGAGCGGCCCGACGAGGTCATAGGCGTACGCCTGCGACGACGCGATCCTGGCGGCGTCCAGCGTCCCGAATCCAAGAGATGCGAGGGCGAGTCCCCAGACCGACAGGTCCGCGACCGATGCCGCACCCGCCACCAGCAGCGCCAGGCCGACCGACGCGACGCTCGCCACGATCATCAGGGTTCGACGATCCACTCGGTCAGCCAGGAGTCCCGCCGGGATCCCGAAGACCAGGAGCGCCCCGGCACGCAGGGCAAAGATCAGCCCGACAGCTCCCGGGTCCGCCCGGACGAGCCAGACCAATCCCACCATCCCCACGTTCCCGGAGAAGGCCGCGGCCGCGGTCGACGCTGCGAGCCCGGTGTAGCCGCGGCGTCGAAACGGTGCAAGGGCCGACGACCCAGCCGCCAGCTCAGCGACTCATGTTGCGGTAGCGCCGAACGGCGGTCGTCTTGCCGGCGCCGTTCGGCCCGAGCAGCCCGAGCAGCCCGAGGATGGTGCCCTCCTTGACTTCGAGGTCCAGTCCGTCGAGTGCCCGGACCGTGGTCTTGCGGGTTCGATAGATCTTGACCAGACCTTCGGCCGTGATCGCGTTGGCGGCGGACACAGGGGCAGACACGCCCCGATGATCGCGGATTCGACGCAATCTCGCAGGGCGTCAATTCGTCTGCGAACTACCCAGGCCGACGAGTCCCGGGAGGCGCGGCCGCCAGTGCGAGATCACGATGGTCGCGACGACGACCACGACCGTCGCGGCCAGGACCGGCCCCAGCTCCATGGCCCGGAATCCGACGATCGCGATCCCCCACGACACGATCAGCCAGTGGACGACGTACATCGCGCTGACACGGCCGCTCCAATCGCAGATCGCCGCAAGCGCGGTGCTCGCGCCAGCGCGTCGCGCGATGACATCACACAGCCAGACCCAGGCGATCACGAAGCCCAGGATCGCCGGAACCAGGACCGGGGGCAGCCGCCAGTACGTCACGACATCGAGCGTCGGCGCGCCGACGACGATCAGTGCGACGCCGAATGCACACGCAACGGAGCCGATCGCCCCGGCGCGCTGCAGCACGACCCGACGGTCACGCGCCTCCACCTCCGCCAAGGAAGCCCCGATCGCCGCGCCAACGAGCGGGAAGACGAGCCACGGAAAGACCGGATAGAAGATGTTGTCGCCCGTCGCCCAAAGCATCCCCAGGAGGGCATCAGGGACGGGCATGCCGGTCACGCGCCCGTGGACGAGTGGCGCGATCAGCACGATCGCGGCGGCGACGGCCAGCCAGACGCGTCCCGGTCGGGCCACCTCCCGCAGTGCGGCCATCAGGATGAGCGAGCACCCCGCCAGCTGGAGGATATCCACCATGGTGAGCAGCGAAAACGGCGTGAACGGCGTGACCTGCCCGGACGTCACGATGCCCGTTGCGAGCCCAGCCGAAAGCGGCACGGTGCCCCGGAACACGTTCAGCAGGTAGCCCGCGGCCACCAGCCACAGGCCGCGGCGAGCGAGCGACCCAAACGAGATCCGGCGCGAAAACGCCAGCGACGCGCCCATGAGGAACATGAATACCGGAGCCGCCGGCGGTCCGCCGAGGAAGCTGATCAGGGTCCCGATGGGCGTCGACCACGTCGCTGGGTCGCCCCAATGGCGGAGGACGTGGACCATGATCATGAACACGACCGCCAGGCCGCGGGCGAGATCGAAGGCGAGGATCCGGTCTACGGCGGCGTGAACCTCAACAACCGGTTCGACCCGCATCGTCATCCGGGCGAGTGTAGGCCCACCCGCCTGGCGATCGGTCCTTTCGGCGTTCAGTCCTTTCGGCGGTCCTTAAGGATCCGCTGCGCCGCGAGTTTGCCCGGGGCGCCTATCACGCAGCCGCCCGGGTGGGTCCCCGACCCGCACTGGTAGTAGCCGTCGATCGGGGTGCGGTACTGGCTCCAGCCGGGCGCCGGACGAAAGAAGTACATCTGTGGCGCGAGGAATTCGCCGGCGAAGATGTTGCCCTCGGACAGGCCGACGGTCCGTTCGATGTCGAGCGGTGTGACCACCTCGCGATGGAGCACCAGGTCGCTGAAGCCCGGGAAGAACGACTCCAGCGTGCGCTGCACGGTGTCGCCCAGGTTCTGCCGCTCGGCATCCCAGTCGCTTTCGCGCAGCTGGTACGGCGTATACGCGATAAACGAGCTCATGACGTGCTTGCCAGGGGGCGCCATGTCCGGATCGATCGTGGACTGGATCGCGCAGTCGATGTACGGTCGCGAGCTGTACCAGCCGTATTTGGCCTCGTCGAAGGCCCGCTCGATGTAGTCCATCGACGGCCCGATGTTGACGAATCCGCGGTACTGGTCGCCGCGATCGCCGAGTGCGGGGTAGTTCGGCAGCCCGTCCAGGGCGAAGTTGACCTTGGAAGAGGTGCCCTGGAAGCGGAACCGGGTGATCGCCTCGACCAGATCGGTCGGCAGTTCGCGCGGATTCACCAGCTCCAGAAAGGTCCGCCGTGGGTCGAGGGCGCTGACCACGGTCGTGGCGTGGTACTCGGTCCCGTCGGCGAGGGCAACACCGACTGCCCGACCACCCTTGGTGACCACCTGGGCGACCGCTGATTCGAGGACGATCTCCGCACCGAACGAGCGAGCCGCCCGCGCCAGCACCTGGGTGAACCCGCCGTTGCCGCCCTTGTGGAATGCCCAGGCGCCGAACTCCCCGTCGTGCTCGCCGATCGAGTGGTAGAGCAGGACGAGGCCGGACCCCTGCGAGCGTGGGCCGACCTTGGTACCGATGATGCTCGACGACGCGAGGTAGCCCTTGACGATCTCCGCGTCGAAGTAGTCGTCGAGG
>JANNQZ010000408.1:0-4764 GCA_031401015.1 Chloroflexota bacterium
CTCGCCGGCCGCCTGCCGCGCCGAGCTGGAACTCTTCCGGGAGGTGCTCGAGGCAGACGTTGTCCGCGAGCGACACATCGCGTCCGGCGATCGCTGCTGCTCGTACCGGATCTCCGAGCGGGCCGGCGACTAGCTGATCACGCTTCTTCGCGCTCGACCACGACCCGCGAGGCTGGCTCCAGGCGGGGCGCGGCGACGTCGCTCACATTCGGGACGAACGACGCTGCAAGCGAGGTCGCGGCGACGATCTCCTGGTCGGCGACGGACAGGATCCCGAGACGTCCCAGCTGGGCCAGCTCGTCGCGGATGTACGTCTTGAGCATCTCGGGGCCGTCGGTGTTGATCGTGAACCGGACTTCGTTGCGTCGGAACGTGTCCAGGATCCAGCGGAACTCGTCCCAGCCGGAGACCACCCGGGTGTTCAGGTTGGAGGTCGGGCAGATCTCCAGGACGATGCCCCGGTCGCGGATCATGTCCATCGCGCGCGGGTCGTAGGCGGCCTTGACGCCATGGCCGATCCGATCCGGCTCGAGCTGCTCCACGACCCGAGCGACCTCTTCGGCCGGCCCAGATTCGCCGGTATGGACGGTCAGTCCGAGCCCGAATTGGCGGGCACGACGGAAGAGCCTCCGATACTCGGCAACGCGGAAGGTGGACGACTCCGGCCCGGCGATATCGATCCCGACCACGCCACGATCGCGCCAGGCGATGGCCTTCTCCGCGATGATCTCGTTCAGCTCATAGGGAAAGGCACGGTCCAGGCAGAAGATCAGCCCGGGCTTGATGGGATATTCCAGCTTCGCCTTGTCCATCCCGCGGACCGCGGCGGCAACAATGTGGTCGAGGTCCTGCTCCCCTCCCCGATTTCGTTTCATCGGGTTGAAGCGCAGCTCCATCGTCGTCACGTTGTTCTTGCGGTACGCGCCGCCCACCACCTCGTAGACCGCACGCTCCACGGCGAGCGGAGAACTCTGGATCATCTCGGTCCAGTGGAACAACTGGAGGTAGCCGTCGAAGGATCGATTTCGCCGCGGCGAGACCGTGATCATGTTGCGGAACTCCCAGTAGTCCTTGGTCGGGAGCTTGATCCCCTGGGAGTGAGCGATCCCCCACATGATCGCCGGAGTCACCGCGCCGCCAAGGTGACAGTGGAGCTCCGCGAGCGGCGTCTTGCGCGACAAGAGTCGGGGCATCGTGGGTGCAGGATAGCGGACGCGGGGCGTACGACCAGGTCCGGGGCGGTCCGGGCCGGTCCGGGCGCCGGACGAACCGTGTTCAACCCGCCGGTGCGACCAGCCCGATGCAGACCGTGTAGCCGAACGTAGCGTCCGTCGTCCCTGCCCGGAATCCGTACGATGCCGGGCCGCCGAACGCCGCCGTGAGCACCGGCGCCACGATCGTCAGGCCCGGGACCGAGCCGGATACGCTCAGGATCGGCAGGGGCCCGGCGTCGGCGAACGGGAAAAGCACCGTCGAGCTCACCGGGGTCAGCACCGCGTCGCCCGGCCCGACAAAGCCGATCACGGTCGGTCGGCCGCGGATGCCGGTCTTGCCACAGCCGATCGCATTCGACCGGTCGAACCCCTCGTACAGAGCCCAGTTCTCGGGAGTGCCGAGAAGGATGCCGTCCGATCCGACGTGACGAGCCCAGCTTCGCGTCGCGGTCAACAGGACGGGCTCCTCGCGAAGGGGTCCCGGTAGCAGCTCGACATGCCATGTCCCCTGCTGCTCCCTGCCGCCGTCCAGCCAATCGACGGTCAGGGCGTACACACCCGGAGGCCA
Organism: Chloroflexota bacterium; assembly: GCA_031401015.1. Classification (GTDB taxonomy): domain Bacteria; phylum Chloroflexota; class Limnocylindria; order Limnocylindrales; family CSP1-4; genus SPCO01. The sequence goes on from JANNQZ010000408.1 coordinate 1,783, forward strand.
GGTACCGCCGCCCGCGGGCCGGAACCCGACGACCGGCACGCGGCCGGGCGACGCCTCGCCCAGGTACTGGCTCGGTCCGCCGTGCGGGGCCAGTTGGCGGAGACTGGCCGATCGGACGAGAGACGTGGGCGGGAGGACGACGCCGAGCCAGCTCGCCGCAGGCTGATACGTCCGGGCAGTGAATGACCGGGCCGACCCGTCGGGCGCCTCGAGGTCGATGTCAAGCCACGCGCCGGTCTCGTCAAGCGCTACGCCTGGGGCTGAGTCGAGCGGGATCAGGTCATCGTCGACGACCGCGAAGAAGCCTATCGGCAGCGCTCCAAGCGGCAATCCACCTTCCACGAAGCTCGACGGCGACGATCGAATCCATGGCTCGGCACTGGGCACGAACCCGGACCGGTTCACGATCTCGATCTCGATTCGCCTGATGCCGTCGCCGACGAGGACATCGACACGATATCGACCAGGCTCCCAGAAGGCGGTCGCCGCGGGTGCAGGTGCAGCTGTCGCCCCAGACGCGCGCACGAACAAGTAAGCACCCTGAGCTGGGTGGCCGTTGACCGGTTGCGCGTCGATCCATTCGAGCGTGCCGCCGGCGTGGTGCAGCCAGACTCTCACCGCCAGCGGCGTCTCATCGCGTGGAGTGGTGACGCCGAGCGCGACAATCGCGGCTCCGCCCGTATCGACGACGACGCTCCGTCCGCCAGTGCCGGACGGAGCGACCGAGAACCACCGCTCGGCGTACGGCGGCGCACCACGCGAAACCTCAACGGCCGGCGGGAGGACGATCGTTCGAACTCCCCACACCTGGCGACGCGAGATCGCTGGCACGATGGCGGACCAGGTCGGCGGCGGCACCTCGGCCGGCAACACGGCGGACGGGGCAGCCAGGCCGGACGGCAAAGGCGGCGGCGAGACCGACGGCGAAGCGGTCACGGGGACCTCCGCGACCGAGACATCGTCGCCCCCCCACGGCTTGGCAACGGCCAATGTCAACGCGCCGACGACCACCAGGAGGCCAAGGACGATGGGGTCGGTCCGCCGGCTCCGCCGACGGAGGAGGACCGGTTCGAAATCGAAGCTGGCGCGCGGTTCAGATCCGGCGCTCATCGTAGAGCGAATTCAGCCCGCGAGCGGGACGATCCGGCCCTCGGCATCGATCGTGGCCTGGCGTCGCAGCCGGCGCAATTCGGCACCGGGCACCTGATCGCGCGCGTGGTAGCTCGAACGGACCAATGGGCCCGATTCGACATGCTTGAACCCGAGCGCCAGGGCCTCGCGCTTCAGCTCGGCGAACTCGTCCGGGTGGTAGTAGCGCTCCAGCGGCAGGTGGTCCATCGTCGGTCGCAGGTATTGGCCGATCGTCAGGATGTCGCAGTCGACCTCACGCAAGGCGACAAAGGCTTCGTGGAGTTCGGCCCGCTCCTCGCCGAGGCCGACCATCAGCGAGCTCTTGGTGTGAACCGGGTAGCCGATCTCGCGACTCATTATCCTGGCGCGCTCGAGGACACCCAGGCTCCGATCCCAGCGCGCACGCTTGCGGACCGGTTTCTGGAGCCGCCGCACGGTCTCCAGGTTGTGGTTGAGGATGTCCGGCCTGGCGTCCATCACGACCCGCAGAGACGCCTCGCTTCCATTGAAATCCGGGATCAGGACCTCGATTCCCATCCCGGGCGACGTCGCCCGCATCAGCCGGATCGTCTCGGCGAAGACGCTCGCGCCACCGTCCGGCAGGTCGTCGCGGGCGACGCTGGTCACCACGACGTGCTCAAGGCCGAGTGTCCCGATCGCCTCGGCGACGCGGCGCGGCTCATCGGCATCGAACCAGGTGGGTCGGCCGGTCTTGATCGCGCAGAAGCCACAGGCCCGGGTGCACGTGTCGCCCAGGATCATGATCGTGGCGGTGCGCTGATCCCAGCACTCCCCGATGTTCGGACAGCGGGCCTCCTCGCAGACTGTGTTGAGGTTCAGGCCGCGGAGCATGCCCTTCAGGTCGTGGTAGTTGTCCCCGGATGGCATCCGTGCCCGGATCCAGTCCGGATGGCGGCGTGTCGATATCGACGCGTCGGGCGTCGCGGTCGGGCTGAACATCGCGAGTTCGCGAGCCATGGTCAGTAGACGGGCGTCTCCGGCCCGACGGCTTCGAGCGCGGATTTGATCGCCCGCAGGAAGTCGGCCGCCCCGGCGCCGTCGTTGGCCCGATGGTCGATGGCGATGACCATGTTCATGATCGGGCGGATCGCAATCACGTCGCCCTCGGGCGTCTCGCGGACGACCGGCCGCTTGGTGATCGCCTCCATGGTCAGGATCGCCACCTCGGGCACGTTGATGATCGGCATCGTCAGGTTGGAGCCGAACCAGCCGGTGTTGTCGATCGTGAACGTGCTGCCGCCGTAGTCGTCCATGCGCAGCTTGCCGGCCCGGGCGCGCTCGGCGACCTCCGCGATGGCTCGGTTCAGGCCGCTGACCGAGAGTTGGTCGACGTCGCGGACCACCGGGACGAGCAGTCCGTCGTCGACCGCCACCGCCACGCCCATGTGGATGCGCCGCTTGGCGAGAAGACCGGCATCGGTCCAGTGGGCATTGAACGTGGGAAAGCGCCGCAGGGCATCGACGGCGGCCTTGATGACGAACGGGACATAACTGAGCGAGATCCCCTCGCGGGCCTGGTAGTCGCGCTTCGCCTTCTCGCGCGCTCGCACCAGGCCACTGGCATCGACCTCCATGTGGACGTACGCGTGCGGGACGGCGAGCGCCCGGGTCATCTGGGCGGCGATCCCCTTGCGCATCCGGGTCAGCGGGACGAGCACCTCGTCGGCGCCATCGGGGAACACGATGCGGGCACCCGCGCCGGGTGTCGTGTTTCCAAGGGCCCGCGCGCTTGTTGCGGCGGGCGCGGGCGCGGTGGCGGCGGGCGCGGTGGCGGCGGGCGCGGTGGCGGCGGGCGCGGTGGCGGCGGGCGCGCCGACCCGGATCGATTCC